>RPOO01000137.1 GCA_003857025.1 Methanothrix sp. | reverse complement strand
TTCAGAAAGTTGATGGTGGACGGAAGCTGCGTCAGAGGCTTGTCCATATCAACGTCCGAGAATGTCACCTTTGATCCCGGCGAGTGGTTATCAATGCCTGTGAGCCGAATATCGTTGGCTCCAATCAGGCCGGCGCAAAATCGAGCGATGTGCAGGTAAACCGGATCGCTCTCGTCATATCCCGGCGTTCCTACGTCCCAGAAGCCCACGGTCGTGCCGGCGGGTGTGCAAAAGAGCGGCCTTCCTATATCCAGATCAGTAGACATAACCTTTGTGCCGAAGTCATAATCGGAACCGTATGCCGTACTTGTCACCAAGATCAGAAATGCCAATAGGAAGACCCGAATCATTCTCTTATCCTCTATATGCTGCTGATACTATCTATGAGGCTAGTCATCACTCTAGTATGTATATACACCTATAAATTCTTTTTGTAGTGATGATATTATGAATAGAATATGCCATTGAATGGAATCGCATCATAAATAAGGTAAAAAATTAGATGGTTTGGCCAATTAACTAAATAAAATATAAACAAATACCAATAAATTATGGCTGAAATTATAGCTAAAATTATTTGCTAAAATAGCTGCAAAAAAAAATGGCAAATCAAGACCTGACTGCGGTTGCATTCCCGCTCTGGGAAAGCTTGTTATCATTATAAAGCTCGTAGCTTCCCTCCAAGTCGCCGTTTGTTAGCAGCAGGTCGAGATTATAATCCTGTTTCTGCTTACTGAGTTTGACCTCCAGGCTCACAGCGTCCTTGGAGATGGAACCCATTGCAGTGGCTGGAATGTCTGCACCATTCTCCGCAAGGGTTCCGTAGCCTTGCAGCCTATCGCCGGATTGGATAAGTATCAGATCCATCGAGGTTTTCGGATCCTGTTGCAGGACTAGCTTCCATTTCCCGGCGAGGTCCACAACCGGCTCCTTTTTTACGGTCGCGGGCTGTTCTGCATCCGTTTTATTGCTTTCCTGGTTCTGATTGAGGGAACCATCAGCATTCATGGTTGCGCTCGATCCGGTGGAATCTGCCACGGCGTCTTCAAAGACGGGGTCATCTAGGTAATCGGTCGTCTCGCGAACCACCCATTTACCGCAGCCGGCCATTGCCTGTGATACCAGTAGTGCCGCCACCATAAATACTAATAACAAAGCTATACGTGTCTTCAATTGAATGGCCCTCCAGGGTTAACGGTTTTCCTCTTTTGGTTATTCAAGGTTATTTTTGGATAATTTATTTTGGATGGTTTATAATTTTTCGGATGATTTTTTAGATGGTTTTTTAGATGGTTTATTTTGGATGACCTGATATTTGGTGTTTTTGAGTTTAGATATTTATAAATTTGTCGGCATATCCGTGATAGAGGTCCGGCAGATTTCAGTTCGGCGGTCTGAAATCTGCCATCTCAAGATTGCACGAGTTGGTTTTATGACGGCTAATTATTCCTCAGATCCTGCTTGCGGTCGCTTTTCCTTTTCCCGACAGATCTTCACCGGAATATGCTTCATAGCTCCCTGAAACAACTCTATCCACCTTGACCAGATCGATCTTGAAGCGCTTGTCAACCTTATTGACATATTCGCCCACAACCGTCTTTATATCCAAATTGATGGAATTGTCGGATACAGAGCCGGTGGCAATAAGTGGAAGCTTCGTGTTCTTCTCTTCCAGGTTGCCCCATCCTGAGACACTCTTGCCGGTTTGAATCAGGATCAGATCCATAGAGCTTGCCGCATCCTCCAGTCTGACGGTCCATTTGCCGTCAACTTCCATGACTTTGGGCTCGGCAGTCTCTGCGTAGGTTGCCGCCGAAGGGGGCACTTGGGTCATCTCGGCCGTATTTTGGGCCGAAGCTTTTGGAATGGGGTCGGGCATGTTCATATTTACCCCGTCGATGGAAGTGCTTGTAGCCTTGGTTTTTTCGTCGGGTGCAACTCGCGGCTTGGAGTCGGTCGATCCGGATGTCTTTGATTCAGGATGAGCGTTCGCTGTTGTTGCTGTGCTATCCACAACCGTGGCAGTTGCTTTATTGGTGCTCTCGGCTACGCCACTGCCAGCGGTTTCGCTGCTCGTGGCAGCACTGCTGTCTTGGGCGCCTGAGCCGTCTTGAGCCGCCGAGGAGACGGAAAAGCTCTCAGTCTTGCTGGCGACGGCGTCGGTCGAGCTGTCGTATTTGATGCGCACTTCAACCTGGTTGTCGCCTGCATCTGCACTCGTGGTATTCCAGGTCCAGGAATTTCTGGCCGTCCAGCCGGTTTTATCGGTCAGCAGGCCGTCCGTGCCCGGACCTCTCAGCAAGAAGTCGTAAAGCAGCGGTTCAGTGCCGGGGTTGGTCGCACCCGCAGTCCAGACAATGACGGTGCCGGGCTTTTGCGGGCTAGCAGGACTCGGTGTCAGGCTGTCGATGCCGGCAGATTGAACGGCTTTGGTGCCAGTCGAGCCCAATGCAACAGCCGGCTTTGAAGCTGTTGTCGCTGCTGAACTCGCGCCAGAGGTTGTTCCTTGATTCTGGTTCTTGCTCACGGAAAAGTCAGTATCGCCTGTAGTATCTCCCATCCAGTTTGTGCCGCATCCGGTACCTGCCGATGCCACAATAGATAGAGTGTAGAATAAAGCGGAAAAGCACGATAGCAAAGCTATGGAGAGCAACAATACCTTATACTTCATCTTTTTTAGACCTCCACCATTCTCAGCGTGTTTCGTCTTTTAACGGTTTTAAAGGTTGCCCTTGAAACGTCATTCAACGAAGATATCCACAAAATCATAAGCCTCTTACCCGACCCATGTCGAAAATTCCGTATCCGCACTCGATTCGACAGCATTCAGGATGCCGCCGGGATTATGACTTTGACTTGTGCGTCGTTAGCTTTATCAATCATTAAAGATCTAAAAATTAGAACCGGCCCGGTGGCCGCAAGGTGATTGAGCATGAATGCGTGGGATCGCTTTATTGGGTAGAATCCGATTTCTTGATACTACTTTACGTGATGGTGAACAGACGCCCGGTGTCTCTTTGGGCACGGATGAGAAGCTTGCTATCGCCCGCGGGCTGGATGCCCTGGGAGTGCAGGTGATCGAAGCCGGATCGGCCATGACATCGGTTGGCGAGCGTCAATCCATAAAGGCCGTTTCCGCCGCGGGCCTTAATGCTGAGATTTGCAGTTACGTTCGAGCCTTGACTGCAGACGTCGACACGGCCCTGGACTGCGATGTGGACTCTGTTCATCTCGTGGTGCCCGTTTCTGATCTGCACATCGAGTGCAAGCTCAAAATGGACCGCAAATCCGTGATACGAAAGGCTGTGGAAATAACAGAGTATGCCAAGGATCACGGCCTCATCGTGGAATTGAGCGGCGAGGATGCCAGCCGTGCCGACCAGGACTATCTGGCCAGCCTCTATCTGGCGGGAATCGATGCCGGGGCCGATCGGCTGGCCTTCTGCGACACGGTGGGCGTGCTGGTCCCGGAGGTGGCGACAGAAGTCTTTGGGCGGCTCTCTCGTCTGGGCGCACCGATAAGCGTGCACTGCCACAACGACTTCGGCATGGCCACGGCCAACACGATTGCGGCGCTGCGGGCCGGTGCGGCGATGGCACACGTGACGGTAAACGGCATCGGAGAGCGCGCCGGAAATACCAGCCTGGAAGAGGTGGTTATGACACTGGAATCCCTCTACAAGATCGATACGGGGATCAAATGCCAGGATATCTACCAGCTCTCGCGGCTCGTGTCGCGCATGACCGGGCTTCCGTTGGGGATCAATAAGGCAATCGTCGGCGAGAATGCCTTTACGCATGAGGCAGGAATTCATGTACACGGCCTCATGGCGGACACCAAGACCTATGAGCCCATCCATCCTGAGACCGTGGGAAGGAAGAGGCGCATAGTGCTCGGCAAACATGCAGGGAAAGCCTCGGTGGAGTTGGCCCTGCGTGAGTTCGGCATCGGCGTCTCGGATGCACAGCTATCTCAGATCGTGACAAGGGTCAAAGAGCTGGGCGATAAGGGTAAAAGGGTCTCGGACGCAGACTTGCAGACGATAGCCGACACGGTTCTATCCATTCAAAAGGAGCCGAAGGTGAAGCTGCAGGAGCTGACGGTTGTGGCAGGAAATACGGTGACTCCCACGGCCTCGGTGAAGATTCAGCTCAATGGCACGGACAGGCTGGAAGCGGGCGTCGGCGTCGGGCCGGTGGATGCAGCGATCAATGCAATCAGGCGTGCGATCTCCGGGGTTGCCGACGTGCGACTGGAAGAATACCATGTGGACGCCATTACTGGCGGAACAAATGCGCTGGTTGAAGTTTGGGTGACGATGGCAATGGCAGACAGAAAGATAACTGCTCGAGGAGCAGACGCAGATATCATCATCGCATCAGTGGAAGCGGTGCTGGAAGGCATCAACCGACTGATGCGGCTGGAAGAGGAGGATAGATTAAATGTCAAATAAGATGACAGGTGCCCAGGCGGTATTGGAGAGCCTAAAGAGGGAAGGTGTAGATGTAGTATTCGGACTTCCCGGCGGGGTACTACTACCACTCTACGATGCCATTTACCAGTCGGACCTTCACCACATCCTGGTTCGACACGAGCAGGGTGCAGCGCACATGGCAGACGGCTACGCCAGGGCTACGGGAAAGGTGGGTGTGTGCATCGCCACATCCGGGCCGGGAGCGACGAACCTTGTCACGGGCATTGCCAATGCCTACATGGATTCGGTTCCCATGGTCGCCATCACCGGGCAGGTCAACACCTGGCTGATCGGCAAGGACGCTTTTCAGGAGGCGGACATCACCGGCATCACTCTGCCCATAACCAAGCACAACTATCTCCTGCGCAGTGCCAAGGACATCACACGTGTCTTTCGCGAGGCGTTTTACATCGCCCGCACGGGCAGACCCGGTCCGGTGCTGATTGATCTGCCCCGAGACGTTACAGTGGATGAGGTTGAGTTCACCTGGCCTGAGGTTAGTTTGCCGGGCTATCATCCTTCATTCAAGGCGCACGAGATGCAGATCAAGAAGGCCGCCAAGGCTTTGATGGAAGCGGAGCGGCCTGTGATTTACGTGGGCGGCGGAGTCAAGTATGCTGCAGCGCACCGGGAGCTTTACAGCCTGGCCACCAAGATCAACGCGCCGGTGACGACCACGCTCATGGGCATCGGCTGCTTCCCTGAGGACCATCCACTATCTCTGGGAATGCTCGGCATGCACGGCACCAAGTACGCCAACTATGCCATTCAGGAGTCGGACTTGATTTTGGCCGTGGGTGCGAGGTTTGATGACCGCGTGACAGGAAAGATCTCCAGCTTTGCGCCGCGCGCCAAGATAGTTCATATCGATGTCGACCCGGCGGAGGTAGGAAAGAACGTGCGCGTGGACATCCCCGTGGTGGGAGATGCCAAGAACGCATTGGAGGGACTGGAAAAGGAGGTCTCGCCAAAGCCGAAGGGAGCATGGAATGAGAAGATCGATGGCTGGCGCAAAGATCATCCTCTGACATACATTCCCGACATGACTATCATCAAGCCGCAGTATGTGATCGAAAAGCTGTGCGAGCTGGCGCCCGACGCCATCATCACCACGGAGGTCGGGCAGAACCAGATGTGGGCGGCGCAGTTCTTTGTGCACAAAGACCCGCAAAAGTTCATCTCCTCGGGCGGTCTCGGAACGATGGGATACGGATTTCCCGCAGCCATCGGGGCTAAGATGGGAAGGCCGGAGTGCGAGGTCATCGACATTGCCGGAGACGGCAGCTTCCTCATGAACAGCCAGGAGCTGGCCACGGCGGTCGTGAACGACATTCCCGTGAAGATCGCTATCCTGAATAATGGATGCCTGGGCATGGTTCGGCAGTGGCAGGAGCTGTTCTTCGAGAAGAGGTACTCGGCCACGATCCTTGGGCGAACCAGTCCCGATTTCGTCAAGCTGGCGGAGGCTTACGGGGCCGTGGGCTTGCGGGCGACGAAGCCGTCCGAGGTCGAGCCCGTGATCCGTGCCGCTTTAGCCACGGACAGGCCGACTCTCATGGATTTCATCGTCAATCCCGCCGAAAAGGTCTCGCCGATGGTTCCGGCAGGTGCGACGATCAGCGAGATTTTGGAGCTGGAGTGGTGCGATGAAGGGCACATCGGCCACCTGGAGAAGCATTATTCAGATCAGCGCAAGGCCATCTTCGGCGAGGAGGGATGCTAGATGAGGCACACCATAGCCGTGATTGTGGAGAACAAGTCGGGTGTGCTGACGCGCATCGCCGGGCTCTTCAGCCGCCGATCGTTTAACATCGACGGCCTCTCCGTGGGCGCGACCGACAACCCGGAGTACTCCCGCATGACCATCACCGTCGAGGGAGACGATGAGGTTCTGGAGCAGGTCATAAAGCAACTGAGCAAGCTGATCAACGTCATCCGCGTCACCGAGCTTGTCCCGGCGGAGTCTGTTGAGCGGGAGCTGGCCGTCATCAAAGTGACTGCCGACAAGGATAGCCGCAGCGAGATCATGCAGATCGTGAACATCTTCCGGGCCAAGATCATCGATGTCTCGGCCAGGTCTATGATCATCGAAGTCACGGGCGACGAGGAGAAGATCAACGCCATCGTGCAGCTCCTGCGCCAGTTCGGGATCAAGGAGATGGCCCGCACCGGCAAGGTGTCCATGATCAGGGGCGCGAGGGTCATCAAGGCTTGAGCGTGAATATTTAAAATAAGGGTCGAACCCCAGGCAGAAAGGCTTTTGGGGTCGGACCCCTATTGTTTTCGTTATTATTATGACTTTGAGAAAAGAGAAAAGGAGGAATTAATTTTGGTAACCATATATCATGAAAAGGATGCGGATTTGAGGGTGTTGAAAGACAAGACTATCGCCATCATCGGCTGGGGCAATCAGGGCCATGCTCAGGGAGAGAACCTGAAGGACTCCGGGCTGGACGTCATCGCTGCGGGCCGGAGCGGCTCGGCGGCGCTGAAGAGGGCAGAGGCCGCAGGCATAAAGGTCATGAGCGTGGAAGATGCCGCGAAAGAGGCGGACTACATTCAGATCCTGCTGCCGGACGAGGTGCAGGGCAAAGTCTACCGGGAGAACATCGCTCCGTATCTGGAGGAAGGCAAGACGCTCGGCTTCTCGCACGGCTTCAACATTCGCTACTTCCAGATCACGCCGCCCAAGGACGTCGATGTGGTCATGGTGGCTCCCAAGGGGCCGGGCGACCTGGTGCGCAGGACCTACGAGGAAGGCAAGGGCGTTCCCTGTCTCGTAGCTGTGGAGCAGGATGCCTCGGGCGCGGCCCTGAAGAGGGCTCTGGCCTATGCCAAGGGCATCGGCGGAACGCGGGCGGGAGTCATTCAGACCACCTTCACCGAGGAGACGGAGACCGATCTGTTCGGCGAGCAGGTGGACCTGTGCGGCGGCGTGACCGAGATGGTCAAGGCGGCCTTCGAGACGCTTGTGGATGCCGGTTATCAGCCTGAGATCGCCTACTTCGAGGCCTGCCACGAGCTGAAGCTGATCGTGGATCTGATCTACGAGGGCGGGCTCATGCGCATGTGGAACAACGTCTCCAACACCGCAGAGTACGGCGGCATGACCCGCGGGCAGCGCATCATCAACGATGAGTCCCGTGAGGAGATGCAGGATATTCTGGCCGAGATCCGATCAGGCGAGTTCGCACGCGAGTGGATTTTGGAGAGCCAGGCAGGCATGCCCGTCAAGAAGTCTCTGGAGAAGATCGAGTCCGAGCACCCCATCGAGCAGGTGGGAGCCGAGCTGCGATCCATGATGTCCTGGATGAAGAAGAAGTAGAGCGCAAGCACTACCAGGCAGGCGGTGAAACGGACGGGAGAATTCCCGCCCGAATGGACACTGCCTGCCGTCCATTTTCATTTTGGCTTGCTCTGACTAGTTCCGAGCTATTCCGGTTAATTCTGGTTCACGTCACTCGCCTGAACTCTGCCTTGCGCCAGAATTGTCCCTCGATAAACAGGCTCATCAGCACGCTCTCAGGATTTCCATTCGGGTCCAAATGGAATGCTGCAAAGCCGGTCGTGTTCAGAAACTCCGGCTCCTGGGTGGAGAACACATCCCGGTTCCAGGGATAGAGAATGTTCTTAGTCGGTCTCGGTCCCATAGTCGCTAAAAGGTGATCCTGTTTTGCAGTGACAGAGATATTGATGGGGCCGTAAATGTCGTTGGTGTAATTGCCCACATAGCGCTCCAGCGGCAGAGGCGTCTGGAAAGGCTCTGGCCGTTTGAGTTCATAAGAACTGGTGAGATTTTCCAGCATGAGGTTCTGGGCCAGGGATATGTTGCA
>RPOO01000136.1 GCA_003857025.1 Methanothrix sp. | reverse complement strand
TCTTTTTCCGATCACGAAATGCATTTAAACCGATGATGTGAAAAACGGAAAACGGCTGCCGTAAAAGGCAGCTCGCATCATCGAATTGCTGTTCGAATTGCTGTTCGATTTGCTGTTCGATTTGCTATTCGAATTGCTATCTTTGCAGCTTTTTGCGTTCTGCAATTGATCAAACGGCAAAGACACTATTATTGGATCTTCTAGTATTGTATCCGCTTGGCCAAGGGATCTACGTATTCGGTTTGAACTGGCGCGGTGGGCACAAGGATCTTGGATATTGCCGTGCCGTCTGCATCCAGTAGAGTGACCTCATTGTCAATCCACAGGGGTGCAGTGCTGTTGGTGTACAGATTGGACTGGGTGCCGGCTCCGTTGCCCTCATGAATCTTGACCGACTTTCCCATCTCCAATGTAAACTCAGGGAACATGAATGTAGCATTTCCTGCAGATACGAGCGCCCATCCCAACATATCCCAGGAGCCGATGGCCTGATTGGTTACCTCGACCCACTTGTCCTCGGTGTTGACATCGGTGATGGCAACCTTCACTGACGGTGTGGTTGCGCCGGCTTCGCGGGTGAATACTGCGGCGGTATCTGCCGTCTTGGTTACGTCAGAATACTCTTTGGTCAGCTCTTTTCCCAAGACCTGTGTCTTGGCAGGCGTGGCATTGGATAGCTGCGTATATCTGGAGACGGTCTCTTGGGGCGCTGCCACAGCGGTTACACTTGTATTATTCGTTGCATTTGCATCGACTACGGTGGAAACGGCGCTCTGGGTGTCCTGTGCCAGGACAAGGCCACAGGTAAATGCCATAAGAGCCGCAAATAGTATCATCACACTCTCATTTCTCATATTTACACCTCATTCATAGTATTCCTTGAAAAATATAAGCATCCTCAAAATGTTCTCTGCGTGCTTCAGGTAAGCTGAGATTCGCTATAGAGATATTAATACGTGTCGATTTATGAATCCGAAAAAAACAACTAGCAGGATTGGCCTGCGTAGTTTTCAGCCCCTCGCGGGCGCCAAAAATTGACTGGATAGATTTACTCAGTCTCGTTGACGGCCACAGTCTCGACTGCGGTCTCGTTCTCGGTTGCGTTCAATGTCTCATTTACGGATTCATTGACGCTCTCGTTGACGGTTTCATTCTCAGTGACGTTTTCGGTTGCGGCAACTTCAGACTCTGCGTAGGCTACTCCCAGAGAGAGAGCCAACAGGAGAGAGAAGAGCACAAGTCCACTTGCTATTTTGCTCATGATATACACTCCATTTGCTTTACTGGTTTTACAGAAGTTTCATTCTAAATTTAAGCTTTTCTCCAAGAACTGATTATATATTTTGTTACACAAAAATATTCAATCGACCATTATAGTACTATCTTGTAAAATTATCTTAAAAAGATTTATATAAATGGATAAGGTTCAAATCATCTTTTGGAGATATGCTCCAAAAAAATTAGACCGAAATCATGATATATTGGCTGCCTGTCGTCTCCTGAAGATAAAACTAAAAATATTTCAAAATCATCCAACAATTATAAATTTTAATCATCAACTTGCAGATATCTGATAATCCCCAAGCATGGAGGTTCAAAGCAGGGATTATTCTCATCTAATTCTTAAATTAGCGCCGCCCGTAGCTCTTGCAACTCTCGATGAACCGGTCAACTGCATATGAATAAAAATGAGCATGCAGATATCCGCCCAAGGTGTTGTGCTCCACCAGGCCGTCCCGGCCGTCCCGGATTCCTTTGCCCCTGCGCAGCCGGTAAGCCAGGCGCGCATCGCTTGCACAGTCGAAGCGTGAGTAGTGGAACTCATGGCCGCGAACGATCTTGCCCATCTCAGCAGCCGGATTTGATGCGACAACATCCGCTTCCACATATCCCAAAGCCTGAAGCTTCTTGGTCATGATGGTGGTGCCGGGCAGGGCTCCCACCATTTCATTGCGGCCTTCTTCGGACTCGATGGCATCCCCCAAGTACATCAGGCCGCCACACTCCCCGTAAATGGGCATGCCGTCTTCGGATGCCATTTTGATCTGCCGCCGGGCGGGCGCAGCCTCGAGGCTTGCGGCATGAAGCTCCGGATAGCCGCCACCGATATACAGCCCATCCACATCGGGAAGACTATCTCGAAGCGGGCTGAAGAATACAAGTTCTGCGCCTTTGCGCTCCAGCTCACGCAAATTCTCGTGATAGTAAAAGCAGAATGCTTCATCCTGGGCAATGCCTATGCGCACGAATTTTTCCGATACCGCGCCCTTCGACGCTACCGGGCAATCTTCGATGCCAAGCTCAAGCATCTCATCTATGTCGGCATTCTCTTCCAGGAAGGATGCCAGTGCTTGCAGATCATGATCGAATTCATAGCCCATCACCAGTCCCAGGTGCCTGCTCTTCATCTCCATTTCCTTGTTCCTGGGAATCATCCCGAAGACTGGTTTTTGCATGGTGCTCTTCAGCATCGCGACATGCCGCTCGCTCCCAACGCGGTTGAGGATGGTTCCTGCCAAATTCAATGCAGGATCATATTCAGCAAAACCAAGCTCAATTGCCGCAGCGCTGCGCGACATGCCATGCACATTGATTACCAAAATGACGGGAATGCCAAGCGCTTTGGCCACCTGCGCCGTGCTGCCCGTCTCCGACGCGCCCATGCCGTCGAACAGGCCCATGACGCCCTCCACCACAGCCACATCTGCGCCCTGCGCGGCAGCGGAGAAAGAGCGGCGAACGCCGTCCAAGCCCATCATGAACGGATCGAGATTATATGAAGGCCGACCGCAGACTGCTGTGTGGTGCGACGGGTCGATGAAGTCCGGCCCAACCTTAAAGGGCTGCACTTTCAGGCCGCGTCTGGACAGCGCCGCCATGAGGCCTAAAGTAATCGTTGTCTTGCCGACACCGCTATGAGTGCCCGCGATGAGCATGGCCGGGATCATGATGAAAGAGAAGTTTCTTTCTATTAAATAAACTTGTTCTGAAAAGGCAGCTCTGATAAAATAGCGCGTGAAATGATGCGAATAATGTAATTGATAAGTATTTAATGACGTCATTGTGCTTTAAGATCCGCGATAGTAGAACCACGCAAAGAATATTAATCATCCTCGCCAAAACTGCAAACTATGCTTGTAGGCGTCGTAAAGCGGGGGAAGTACGGCGAGCGCCTGATTGAGACCATTAAGAAGCATACGGATTTTCAGGTTGTCTCCGTGGATGTTCCCCAGATTTTACCGGGATTCATCGAGGACCCGGAAGAGGTTGTAAAAGAATTGAACCTAGACCTCAGGATGTTTATAGCAGATCTGCTCATCCTTTACACCTTTCATCCCGATCTGACTCCTGAGATCGTGCGTCTGGCCGGCGAGAGAGGAGTCAAGGCGGCCATCATTCCCGGCGGCATTGGCCGGGCCGGGTCCAACGGTGAGCTGGAGAAGATCGCCGAGAAATATGGAATTCATATCGAGGTGGATGAGATCTGCTGCACGCTGGAAAAATGCGGGGTCCCGGCGGTGGATGAGTTTGCGGAGAAGCTCGGCAAGCCGGAGATCGAGGTGGAGACGAAGGACGGGCGCATCTCGTCCGTCAAAGTCTTGAGGGGCTCGCCCTGCGGTGCCACCTGGCACTCCGCGGAAGGGCTGATCGGAAAGACGGTGAATGATGCTCCGTCCATGGCCGGGCTCTTCTGCCAGCAGTATCCCTGCCGAGCCGTGCGGGGCACGCCCGGCGGCATCCACACCTCCGGAGATCTGCATAAAGACGCTATGGAGAGGGCTCTGGGGAAGCTGACGAATCTGGTGCTGCCCGAGCAGTCCAAGCCCATAAAGATCGAGCCGGGCAAAAAGGGGCGAAAGGATTGAGGTCCAAGGTAGTGGAGGCCACGGTGCGAGCCCTGCAAAAGGCTGAAACATCTCTGCCGTCATGGGTTTTGCAGCGCATTGAGGATGCTGCGCGGCAGGAGACGAGCCAGATCGCCAAATCGCACCTGGAGTTCATGCTGGAGAACGTGCGAATTGCAGAGAGGACGAGGCTGCCGCTCTGTCAGGATACTGGGCTTCCCATCTTTCGCGTGCAGATGGGCCGCGATCTACGGCTAGACTTCGATTTGCATGAGGCGGTAGCGGAAGGCGTGAGAGTTGCCACCGAGCAAATCCCGCTCAGGCCGAACGCCGTCGATCCCCTGACCCGCAAGAACAGCGGCAACAACACCGGCCTTGGCATGCCCGACATAATTCTAGACATGGTGGATGGCGCGGGCCTGACACTAACCGCTTTTCCCAAGGGCGCGGGCTCAGAAAACATGAGCCTGGTGGGAATGCTCAATCCGGCGGACGATCCCTTTGATTTCATCCTGAGAACGGTAGCTGAAAGGGCTGCCAACGCCTGCCCGCCGCTCTTCCTCGGCATCGGCCTGGGAGGGACCTTCGACCTGGCCGCCAGGCTGGCCAAGCGTGCGCTCTTCAACATGCCCGGCTCGTCGCCGGAGGAGCTGAAGCTGCTGGCGCGCGTGAACCGGCTCGGCATCGGTCCGATGGGCCTCGGAGGCGACACCACGGCTCTGGGAGTTCGCATCGAGAGAGCCCTCTGCCATACCGCATCGCTTCCCGTGGCCATCAACTTCCAGTGCTGGGCGCATCGATCCGCCACAGAGGTGATCCGATGACCGAGTACCACCTCAAGACGCCCCTTTCCGGTGCGGATGTAGAGAGGCTCGCAGCCGGGGATGTGGTATTCCTGACCGGTCGCATCTACACCGCCAGGGACAAGGCCCACGCCCGGATGCGCCAGAGCGGCAGTCCCATCTCGCTGCAGGGCGCGGCCCTCTATCACTGCGGCCCGATCATAAAAGAAGGCCGGGTCCTCTCCGCCGGGCCGACCACCAGCGGCCGCATGGCCCGCTACACGGATGAGATCCTCAGCTCCGGCGTTCGAGCCATCATCGGCAAGGGCGGCGTGCCAGGAGAGCCGTTCCGCGGCAGGGCCGTCTATCTGGCATTTCCCGGCGGCTGCGGCGCGGCTGCGGCCCAGCAACTGAAGGTTTGCGGCGTGCATTTACAGGAACTGGGAATGGCCGAGTCCATGTGGGATTTTGAGGCGAAAGACTTCGGACCCATGATCGTGGCCGTCGATAAGCATGGCGGAGATCTATACCGGGATGTGAGAGCGTCGGCCCAGAAGACCTTGACGGACTAGGGAGGGCGGCGGAGGAGGCACGCTATCTGCTGGATCGCGGATACCCCAAAGACTCCGCCATCCTCTTTGTATCCAATCATCACGGCCTACCGCAGGAGCAGAGGTATGCGCTGACGAGAGTGGTTTTGTCGAGCAAATCCGCAGGAGCACGAAAAGCCAAGTCTGTGCCGATGCAAGCCCTGCGAGGAGCGGATGTGATGGTGGACGGCTACAATGTCCTCATAACTGCGGAAAGCTTGCTGGCAGGCCGCCCGGTTTATTTATGCGACGACGGATTCTTGCGGGATACGTTTGGGATATTCAACCGATACCGGCCCGCGGAAATAACGGATGATGCGCTTGCCGCTATTTTCGATCTCCTGGTCGCTGCGGCTCCTGCTCGAATTGCCTTTCTATTGGATCAGCAGATGAGCCGCAGCGGCGAATTGGCTGCTCGAATTCGGGCGCTGATGGCAGATCGCCAACTGCCCGGCACAGCCTGCACGGCCAGAGACGCCGACCATCGTCTGAAGACTTTTGCGGGAATTGTGGCAAGCGCCGATGGAAGTGTCATCGATGCAGCAACTATTGTTGTTGATATCCCTGCGAAGATAGCAAGGGCGCGGGGCATAAGCACGCTGTGTATCTGAAAAAGGCAGTGATGCTTGCGCGGTCCTAAATGAGTTCAATCGCCGGTCACCGTAAATGTTTGAATGCTTTTCGGATTGAATCGCGGAAAACCTCCCTTTTTGCAGAGACTGATGCCATCATTTCCCAATTGATAATCCTCTCAATCGTCATCTTTTTATGGTACAGTTAATTATTATACTATTGGGGTCGCAATAATCTTTCGAAGTAATGGTGAGTAGCAATGAGTTGGAGAATTTTAGCGTTAGTTGTCTTGGCCTTGTTGCTTATAGGCGGAATGGGACAGGCATCTCATCCCATGTTTATTCCGCTCAGCGAGCATACTATTGCCAAAGAGATCAGCGAGAATGGAATGCCGCTTTATAGGACTACCACGTTCACCGTGGATGATGAGCAGGCCGCTTCCTGGCTGCTTATGTGGCGAGACGCCAAGGTGCATACCGTGGAGTGGAGATGGTATTATCCGGAAGGCAGAACCTATGCCCGCACCTTTAGCAACATCCCGCCCATCGACGGATTCACGGGAATGTGGGCCGCACCTCTCTGGTCCTGCCTGAAGATCAAGGGAACTGATGTCGCCCGGCTGCCAGGAACCTGGAAGGTGGACGTGATCGTAGACTATCGGAAAGTTCACACGGATTACTTCACAATCAACGGTCGGCAAGCCTGCTAAACTGCCATAATAGCCTGACAACGGACGCATGGGCAAGCATTTGATCAAAAATATATCATTGCTAGCTCTGCTTTTCCCCCATTCTCACTCTTGAAGAATATGATCCCGCAAAGATAATCATATAAATCCAGACATCATCTAATTATTTGGTGTTTTTAGAGATGGATCTTGAATTTGGCGGAAAGAAACGGGAGCCCGATATTCGTCGACTCTTCGATATGCAGGAAGTGATCCTAGATCAAGCGTGGCTGAAGACGGCAGAGAACTTCGAGCTTTATTACATGTACCGCGACCTTTTTTTGAGCAGATCCGATGCAGATCGGCTACGCGATCAGGGCATCAGGTATGATATCACCATCATCCCGCCGCATATGCTCGGCTGCGAATACATCAAGACCGCAGGCCACTATCATCCCAACATTCCCGGCGGCAGCATCACTTATCCTGAAATTTATGAAGTATTGGAGGGTGAAGCGCTCTATTTATGCCAAAAGACAGACTTGAGCGACGTCGTGGTGGTAAATGCCGCTGCAGGAGATAAGGTTCTTGTGCCTCCGGACTATGGCCACATCACTATAAACCGCTCCAACAAGACCCTCAAGATGGCCAATTTTGTGGCCAGGGATTTCTCGTCGCTTTACTATCCCATCAAAGAGAAGGCAGGTGGAGCCTATTTCTTTACCAAAGACGGCTGGATAAAGAATGAGCGCTGCCCAGAAGCCGTAGAGCTGCGCCGGGCAGAAGCGCCTTCTGCCGCACAGCTTCGCCGACTGGGATTGACCAAAGGGCGGGAAATGTATCCTCTGATTAAAGAGAAGGGCATATTGGAGTTTCTGACGCACCCGGAGAAGCATCTGGATCAGTTTGAGGGAATGATTTAGAGGGAATGATTTAAGCAGAAATAAAAGGAGCTGTAGCCTCGTGCAAAACTGCCTCTCCAAATTCAGAGCGCATATCGAGCTGCTGCGCCCGCCGCTGGCACCAATGGACCTGGCCATGCCTGCTGCGTCAGCTATGCTGGCAAGCTATGCCGTGGCCGGGACACTGCCACCTCTGCTGCCCTTCGCGCTGGCAACGCTCGGCGCTTATGCCGCCATCACCAGCTCTTACGTCTTCAACGATTGCTGTGACATCGATGTGGACAAAATTGCCATGCCCAATCGGCCTCTGCCCTCGGCCATGCTCAGCAAGCGGGAGGCTCAATCCTGGGCGCTGCTTCTCTTCGCATTCTCGGCGGCGGTGACGCTCTACCTTAATTTGGAAAGCTTTGTCGTTCTCGTGGCGGCCACGATCATGATCACCATTTATTCCGCCTGGGCCAAGAGAAATACGCCCTTCTCCTGGATCTTCGTGGGATTGTCTTTCGGCCTGGTGCCCTTCGGCGTTTGGCTGTCTATGGAGCCTGCCGGTTTTTTGCGGCCCGGCCTCGGCCTTCATCCCGCCTCGGTCGTTCTGGCGCTCATGATCGGCATCACTGATTGGGGGTTCACCAACTGCGATGCCTCGCGGGACGTGGCAGGAGATACGGAAGAGGGAATTCCCACCACGCCTGCGACCTTTGGAATTCCGTCTACTGCAAAAATGGTGGCCGTTTTCTGGCTCATCGGGGTCGCACTGTCCCTGGCCTTGGGATTCTTGGCTGGCCTCGGATGGCTCTACCTGGCCGTAGCTGCTGCGGCAGGCGGATGGCTGCGGCGGCACAAGCTGGACTTCGTGAAAAATCCGACGGCGGAGCGGGGAGACCGGCTGTTCTACCAGTCGGCCAACTACCGCGCCGTGCTCTTTGCAGCAATCATCGTCGACGTGCTGCTGAAG
>RPOO01000135.1 GCA_003857025.1 Methanothrix sp. | reverse complement strand
GGGGATTTATCTTGGGCCGATTGTGCCCGGCTGGATCAACGACGACATGCTGAAGATTCTGGTCGAGAAGTACGACATCAGGCTTATAGGCACGCCGGAAGAGGATATCAAGAAGATGATGGGCTAGACTTCCCAGCCCCTTCAAGCTATTTTTTAAACCATCTTGATCCAGCCAAGTTTCACCCATTTGCTGAGTTGCTCCTCAGAAAAGCTTGCTGCAGAGACCTTAACATCACTTGCCCTCATTGTTTTGGGGTCAGATACATCGCCGTATTTAAAATCTTTCAAAACTATAAATTGTCCTTTTGCCATTATCTCACCTTACCAATCTATATCTTTAGATTTGTCGCATTGGATATATCTCTTACGATCTTTCCCGAAAGGTCGTATTCCATCCGGTTGGCGGCATTTTGGGTGAGCAGACTAGTAAAAAATGCTATCTTTGTATATTCATTTCGATTAAAAATTATGTTCTAAGTATATTGCAAGAGATACTTAGAGGACATAATTTCTGCATCTTGCATTGCCATTTGCTCTGGGCATCGCTTCCGGTCAGCTTCCCTGGGGACGCCAGTCTTGCCTGCGCACTCCCGCGCCGATGGGTGGGGTTGTGGAACTTGGAATGAAGCCATAAGGTGATAGATGTAATCATTATTTTATGATCGATCATAAAGGCATCAGTGATAGCTGGCCGAATCTTGAATGACTCCCACTTCCGTCCGCCCAAAGATATTCCGGGCTATCACCCTTTTCTGCCATCACGCATTGAATCTTATTATATGGATAATTCATGCTGCATAAAATCCAAAATGCATAAATCCGAAAGTGCGGGAAATGATTTCATGGGTGCACAATTTTTACAGGGTTTGGATAGGTATTTATCCCCATTATCAGATCCTAAGATGAATATCCTAAGATGAGGGAACTCAGACCAACAGTCAAATGCTAAAATCTATCTGCTATAGGTATGTCATGCGTAATTTTCAAGCGATAGCGGCTATCGGAAGGATTGCCAAGGTGGAACAATGCCATTATTCGATCTTCAATGGGCTTTATCTGCCATAAACGAGAAAACACTAGAGCAAGCGGGGATTACCGCAAACTTCTTTGCAGGCATCCTCTTGGCAATTGAATATTTTGTAGTAAAAGACAGAATTGATCAACTAAACGATCTTTTAGAGGTTTTCATATCGAAGGCTTACAGTAGATCCTTGAGAAGAGTGAAGCTATGTGCAAAATGTAATAGATTGATATTTATTACGATCATCGCAGTGGTTGTTTTAATGGCACTTTATAAAATTATATTGGATCATGATGCCATCTTAAGAGACGACATAGCAAACTACGTCAACTTAGTAGAACCCATTCTTATACCTCTGCGCAGGGTACTTCTGGTATCTCTGGCAATGGTATCTATTATGTTCGTTATTTTATTTATTGCCCATTCCGCACCGAAGAGAACCCTTGGTGCATTGGGTATCCTGCTCTATATCACAGGTAATATATTACTATTTCTTCATACTATTTATATGTAAAATGCTGATGCAGGAGGTTTGGTCAAATTTGTGGTCAAGAATGACAAGGGCAATTGTTATGGGTCCTATGCAAGCCTCTAAGCGAAGCTTGGCACCACTTATTAAGAAATAGCCGATATTTATAATGCAGAAGATTTAAAAATCAGATTCAGATAAAAGCAGGCTTGCTCTGGCGATTCCAATTTGCCAAACCTGATGCCGAAAGCACTGCCAAAGATACCTACGGAAAGTACTATTTTGGTGTAGTTTCATATACAGGTTTCAGTGCAGAAAAGCTCAGGCCGGCCCGTCAAATTCCATATTCAGCACGCGAAGATTGCTCGCTGGCCGAGATTAATGGCCAGAAGCCATCGAGTCAAGAGCCTACGAGGGCACGCCCGATGCAGGACAGTTTGACCATGAACCAGGACTTTCATGCAAAGAACCACATCGCTTTCTGGGATGCCGTGCGCCGCAGATGGCCTGAGAAATTCCGAGATCAGGAGCGCTTCGTCTTCCAGAACATCCGCCCGGGAGACCGGATATTCATAGGAACGGGCTGCGGTGAGCCCCAGTATCTGGTCGCATCACTGCTTGATTATGTTAAAGGGAATCCCAAGGCATTTCTCGATGCCGAATTGATCAATATCGTGACACTCGGCGTTGCACCCTACACGGATGAGAAGTTCAAGGACAACTTCCGGCTCAACTCGTTCTTCATCGGAGACAGCACCCGCCATGCCGTGAACGAAGCCGGTGCGGACTACACGCCGGTCTTTCTTTCCGCTCTGCCCGATCTCATCCGCTCGAAGAGGATTGCGCTGGATGTGGCCCTTATTCAGACCACGCTTCCTGATGAGGACGGCAACATGAACCTCGGCATCAGCGTGGACATCGTTCGCGAGGCGTTGAAGGCAGCATCGCTTGTGATAGCTCAGCCCAACGCAAGTATGCCGACGGTGGCGGGAGATGGCTGGATCGGCATGGACAATGTGAGCTTCCTCCTGCCGAAGGACGAGCCGATGCTGGAATACATCGAGTCGGTCCCTGGAGAGATCGCCCAGAAGATCGGCCAGTTTGTTTCTCGCATCGTGGAAGACGGCTCTACCATCCAGGTGGGTTACGGCAGCATTCCAGATGCCGTTTTATACGGCTTGGCAGGAAAAAAGCATCTCGGAGTGCACACCGAGCTGTTCGGCGACGGCATTGCCGAGCTGATGAGAACGGGCGTGATAGACAACTCCCAAAAGAGCATCAACCGGGGGTTGAGCATTGCCACTTTCTGCATGGGCCGACGGGCTACATACGAGTTCATCAACGGCAACCCTGCGGTCGAATTCAGGACCATCGACTACACTAACAATCCCCTGATCATCGCCCAGAACCGGGGCATGACTGCCATAAACAGCGCACTGGAGGTCGATTTAACCGGCCAGGCCACGGCGGAGTCGCTCGGCCACAGTTTCTACAGTGGCATCGGAGGCCAGGCGGATTTCATGCGCGGGGCCGCCCTCGCGCCCGGCGGCAGGAGCATCGTGGCTCTGCCCGCAACAGCGAACCGGGGCAAGGTTTCAAGGATTGTTCCCTTTCTGCGAGAGGGCGCAGGCGTGACGCTGACGCGTGGCGACATTCACTACGTAGTCACCGAGTATGGCCTCGCCTATCTGCACGGCAAGAGCATACGGGAGAGGGCTATGGACCTCATCGCCATCGCTCACCCCATGTTCCGGCACTGGCTGATCGAGGAGGCCAAGCGGCTGCATCTGATCTATCCGGATCAGGCATTCATTCCCGGCATAAAGGGCGAGTATCCGGCTGACTGGGAGGTCCAAAAGAGCACGCGCACCGGCCTGAAGCTGCTGCTCCGCCCGGTCAGGATCAGCGACGAGCCGCTGCTGAAAGACTTCTTTTACTCCTTGTCTGAAGAGAGCATGTATCAGAGGTTCATCTCCGTTCGCAGAGACATTCCTCATGAAGTACTGCAAAAGTTTGTGGCGGTGGACTACTTCCAGAAGATGGTCCTGGTGGCGGTCCAGGAGGGGAACGGTAAAGATTGGATCGCGGGCCTCGGCCAGTATGCCGTAAACAGCGACACATACACGGCTGACATCGCTCTGGCGGTCAGAGACGAATGTCAGAATCAGGGGGTCGGGGCTGAATTGCTCGCACATCTGACTTTTCTTGCCAAGAAGCAAGGGCTGCTGGGCTTCACAGCCGAGGTTCTGGTGGGAAATGAGCCGGTGTTTCGGCTCTTCCGGGCAATGGGATTTGCAGTGAGCCAGAGGAACGAGGCGGGGATTTTTGAGATGAGGGCGATGTTTAAGTAGCGGGGTGGGCGGAAGCGGGGAGGGTTGTGGGAAAAACGACATGAAGCGACTTTTAAAAAATGAACTGCATGATGACGCAAAGGGATTAATGCATCAATAAGATGTAATTCGCAAAACCCGAAATCGCGATTACAGCAAAAATTAAGAGACACCCATAGAGTCTTGAAGACCGCCGTGCCTTTTGCAGATAATGGTGCAAAAGCCGTTTATCTGCGTTACTCAAAGGCAGGGGACAGTCCGCAATCCGATTCCTAAGATAGACCCGGGTTTTGCTGCAACCGTGGCCCTCGCTTAGGCTAGACTATGTTGTCATTTTCATAAGTGAGAATCCTGTAACACGATGGGATTCTTCACAATTCAGAGGAAGAGCTTTGCGTTTTAATGGGTGTGTCATAGCTCAACGAGGCCCGCTCCCTTCAGGGGACGGGAGGAATTGGGTACGAATACCAATCTAGCGACACATTTATTCCTAATCAAATCAATCAACTCTTGTACTTGGACGCTCAGGCACCCACCGGGTAAACCGTTATGCTTTGATCCTGTACGATCTTGCCAGACTACAGCCAGAAAGGGTGCGGTCGAAATACGATTTGAAGCCGTCTTTGGTAAGGTTGAGGCCAATGTTCAAGCAAGACTTGAACCTCTGCATATCGTCTGTGCATGTAGGCTGGCCTGGAGGCTCGGAACAACCGCTTTGACGATTGTTTCAGGGCTACGGAAAGCCCGTTCCCTTTAGGGAGCGGGTAGCTTACGTTGTCTGAAGTCCCATGAAATCCTGTGTAGCACTTGCAAGCCGTTCTTTTCCAGAATGCCGGAAATCCTATTCGAACTCTTCCTAAATACTTACTAGATCATACTGTATTTTGATTATAACTTCAGGTACTGCATTTGTTTCAATTGGAAAAATATTTAAACGTTGGATGCATTTATAGGTATCAAGAAATTAGAACGGTGATCTGCTTGAGGATACGAATAATTAGCTCCCGAAATGAAATCAATTCAATAAGGCCAAATGAGAGAGCAGTCCATCTGGCTTTTAGAGCATCCAACATGGACTTTCTCAATCTGTTTCAGAGAGTGCCCCGACTTCGGTTGATTCAGTCTCCATCATCTTACATGAAAACGATGTCCAATGCCAATCGCATATTTCTGGAGATGCAGGGTGTAGAATTGCTGGAAGGCGATGTCTGGGGTCACAGAAAGGATCTTGATGAGTACTTCACAATTGAGGAAGCAACCATTGAGGAAATCCGCTCCCTGGCGGCCAGCGGCATGAGCTTGAATGATGTAGCGGACCAGATTCAACAAAAGGCCAGGCTCAGTCCGGCCCTCATCAAGTACCTTGTCAGTGCCAAGGCAACTGCTTGAGCTTAGAGCCCAAGCAGATATATCTTTTAATGACGAAAATGACCTCGGATGCTGTCGGCTTGGAAAGTTAACGGATGCCCAAGTGATCATCGCGTCCGATTGTGGATTTTATATAACAAAATGATTGTGGCGGGATAAAATTTGGAAATAGAGTCTTTGGATCTAATGGATTTTCGAATCTCTCTACTTCTATTATCTCCAAAGCAAATCCTGTTTCTTTATTCCTAAAATATTCAAAAAACTCGCTTTCGGAGATCCCTGCTTGATCCTCTAATGGGTCCCATAATGCGACGATCATATCCGCCGACGCGGTAATCTCTTTTTAAAGCGCCTGCATGATCAGCGAGCCGAGCTTCAAGCAATGAAGATTGCAACAGTGGCTCGTATTTGGGCACGCGAGCAGAATGGCAAGCTCGAAATAGTGGCATTAGATGACTATTTTGGAGCTATTCAGCAGCAGATCGCCACCCTGGAAACAGTGATCTCACATAACGAGGCTGTGACTGAGGAGCTGGATAAATTCTATCGGTATGAAAAAATGGATAGCACCGCCTTCGGCCCCTTGATAAGCGGCGAGCTGCGATTGCAGGCGACATTCATGGCTGCCGGAAGAGGCTGACAGGAGCCCCGGACTTCGCGCGGGCCAAGATGCAGCAAGAAATAAATGCTCAGGTCGTGATGGATTGCAGCAGGGTATTTGCCATGTCATCCATTGAGCCTTATTCGATCTACAGGCATGTCCTATACTTATCCATCATGTCCGGAAATCATCGATTCTAGGGCATTACATGAATCAATTTTCCGGGCTTTATGAAATTGCTTGGCCGAAGCGGCCCGATTTTTCCAGCCTGGTTAAATATTCTATCTTAACTTTTCTTCAGATTGATCTGTCAAGATGCTATCACACTACAGCGATTCCTTGCATACCGGGACGAATACTATTTTCTCGTTCTTCTGGTTTTCTTCTTGAGTTGGTGCTTTTCCCTCGAGTTTTCCCTTATCGGCTTCCTCTTCAGAAACAATCCTCGGATATATTGTTCGTGAGTTAATCTCCCAGAATAATAGATAAAGTCGGTATGACTTTTCAAATAGAGATTTTGCCTCTTCGTTATTACCTTCTCCAAGCAGCTTTGTCCCAGTTTCCATAAACCTCATGGAGGCCGTAAGCAAGTGTTTACTGATGCACCAAACCTCACCTTCGGATTCTTTGATGATTTTCTCTAGGAGTTCTATTCTCATTTTCCTAACTTCTTTCAAAAGATCAAAATATTCATCTTTACCAGTCTCCTCAGCTGTAAAGAACAGATGCTCTTCCAAATTGATGAGGTTCATTATCCCAATGCTCAAATCCGCATCGGTTGATAAATCCATTTCCCGTTGCTTCGTTACTTTTTCTGTTTTGTCAATTAATTCGTTAACATCTAATTCTGTAACCATTGATCTCGCCTTCTCAGCTTCAGTCTTCTTATCTACATTATCATCTATCATTTTTTGAATCATTCTCTTGTGATTTTAGATCTAATAGGGTCCCATTTGATAAGAAACTTATGGTATCAAAATATAAGAGTTCCACAATATGATTGCATCTAAATATTTATGAATTAAAGTGTAGAGTTAAAAGTTAAATTGCGGGGGCCTGCAAGGCGCCTCCGCATAAAGACGATAGCAGGTTAACTGACCAACCCTTAAGTTGGGTTATATACACTTTGCTACATTCTCTCTTCGTTATGTAGCATCCTTACTGAATACTTCTATATAATGATCTATATCTTGTCTCAAGTTCTCGTAAGGGCTTTGTTCACATGGAAGATCTGATTCTTTTGCAATTTTTAATAATCTTACGATAAATCGTCTATCCAAAGTATAATCCCCCACTTGGGGATTACTCAGAATGACATCATACAGATATCCATATATCTCCATGCAATTACGTCTTTTGAGCACTTCTTCCCAGTGAGCTCGAATTGTTCCTTCATCATTATCCAATGTTCTCATCTCCTGAAATTATTAGAAGGGCTAAAGCAAAAAACATTTGCATACCTTTTTAGCCTTCATTGTATCTTCACCGCTAGGAGTCTTTGAACGGCTAATAAGGCCCCAAAAAAGGCAATGCATTACGTTGATCTGAAGTCTATGGAACTGAAAACAGCCAAGGAGATCCTGGCGGAGGTTTTCAGGGTCAAGCTCTCGGGTCGTGAGTGAAGGCTACTGAAAATCATCACGGGAATCGAATGCATGTGATTCATTTCGGCAGTATGCATCGATTACGTCATTTGTTATCATTTTTCAGTAGCTCACGTACGCGACCGACTGATCCAGACCTCTGAAATTCATTAAGCGTTCTACTATTGGCCACTTATAATTCTATATCCTTTTTGATACCATCAAAGAATTGCGATAGGTCAACCACGTCAAGCATATTTTTCTTATCTTTGGAACCTTCGGAACGTCCTTCTGTTATTATAAGATAGTTGTTCCTGTTCTCATCGTATCGAAATTTTTTTAAACTTTCTAAGGTGTCATTCCCTACATAAATCCCATCAAATGAAAATAATGCATATTTAGTATGGTTGCCTTCGGATGCATCCCGAATCTGCGAAAGCATCCCAATTGCAGAATTTGTAGCACTCTTATCCAGAAAATTCTTAATTTCAATTGCAGCTATCATTGTGTAAATATCGCCATCTTTCTTCAATATTGCTATATCTGGTGCTCGTAATTTGATTCCGTCTTTAAATATTTGAATTCTTGCATCGTCAGGAAAATGGCTTAATCTCGAAGAACGATATATTGTTAATTTTTTATTATTTTTCTCCATCTCAAAAGAACGTAAATCCCTAGTTAGCACCTTGCTTTCGAATTTTTGCGGATAGTTTAAATTCTCGATAAAATATTTAAAAGCTAAAAAGACGATATGTTCATCGATACCATGAAATCCGGCAGATGTTCCAGTTAGATTCTTGTAATTATTCCATAAATCTTGGTGGATATGCAAAAGATTCTCTGTTAATCCATTGTCATTTAAATTGATGAATTCTATAATTTTATCATTGATACTTTGATTGAATTCGTTAAATTTCTGAATATACTTTTCGGCCATTGTTTTTTCTCGGTTCTT
>RPOO01000134.1 GCA_003857025.1 Methanothrix sp. | reverse complement strand
TGAGCCGTACATGGTCAGATGCACGACTTTTCCGCCCGCGTCCTTCCAGCGCACGGCTTCTCCCTTCCAGGATACATCCGCCTTGAGGGCGAAGTTTCCGCCCCATCGCTTCGCCACATCGGCCAGGCTCTCTTCCACATGAGCATCGCGGCCATTCATGAGCATCTCCTCTGCTCCGAAGGCGCGGGCGACCAGGCCTACGTGGGTGGTGATCCTCTTATCTCTCTCAGGTCTGTGGCCGATGCGTAAGACTGCGACTCGCATAATGGCCCGAAGATTCGACATCTTATTTATCTCCTCTCCATTGTCGTCTTCCTTCCGTTATTTTCTGTCGGTTATCGCCATTATTAACGCCCCCTTATCGTCTCCTCCCGGCAATTCAAATCGTCACCAATGCAAAATATCTAAATTCCAGGTCAGCATGAACTTCCAGGATGAATCTGTGCGATAAATGCCGCGGCAAGGGCTATCTCGTGGTGGGCGAGAAGCCTTGTCCCAACTGCAATGGCAGCGGAGAGACCGAGTCCATATCCCTGGGCGCGGCCTCAGACAAAGATATGCTGGCGCTAATTGAGCGCGGCTCGACAAAATGCACCGTCTGCCACGGGACCGGCAAGATCCCTGTGACTGAATCGTGCCCCGCTTGCGCGGGCTTAGGTCGCGAGTACCTGTGCGTTGTCTGCGCCACCAAGCTTTCCAGCAAGAAGGAGCTGTGCGAGCGCTGTGCCAAGAAGCCGCTCGTTCATATTTTAGACCAGGCGTGCGACGGCAAAGACCTCGTCGTAGGCGATATCTATCAGGGAAAGGTCTCGGGGCTGGCCAACTTCGGTGCCTTTGTGGACCTGAGCGATGGAGTTCGCGGGCTTGCGCATAACAAATACCTGAAGAACAGGCCGGAAGTGGGCGAGACGATCTTCGTCACCCTCCGAAATATCCTCCCCAACGGCAACCTGGAACTTGAACCAGCCGAGCTGAAGGAGTACAACACCGTCGAGGTGGAGAAGGATCTGCCTATCTCCAAGGCGGCTGAGCTGCAAAAATTGGTTGGCAAGTCGATTATGATCAAGGGCGAGATCATTCAGGTCAAGCAGACCGGCGGACCAACTATCTTCACCGTTGCCGATGATAGCGGTCTCGTCTTCTGCGCCGCCTTCGAGCGGGCCGGGGTGCGCGCCTATGCCGATATCGACAGCGATATGATGGTTCGCGTCATCGGCGAGGTGACGCTGCGCAACAACCAGGTTCAAATCGAGATCAAGTCCATGAAGCGCCTGTCGTGCGGCGATGCATCCGCAGTCAAGGACCAGATCGAGCAGGCCATCGACAAACGGGCCGAGCCCTCCAATCCTGTATTTCTGGTGCAAAGCGAGATCATGGAGCGACTGCGGCCCGCCATGCTGGCGGTTGCCAAAGAGATTCGCCGTGCTATCTTAAAGTCGCAGCCCATCGTCGTGCGCCACCATGCCGATGCCGACGGCATAACCGCCGCCGTGGCCATCGAGACGGCCATTATGCCGCTCATAAAAGAGGCAGGCGGCCCGGATGCCGAGTATCACAACTACCGGCGCGCACCCAGCAAAGCTCCCTTCTACGAGCTGGAGGATGTGACAAAAGATCTGACTTACGCCCTGGAGGACAGCACCCGCCACGGCCAGAAGATGCCGCTCATCGTCCTCATGGACAACGGCTCCACGGAAGAGGACGTTCCGGCCATGCGCCAGGCGCAGGTTTACGGCCTGGAGATGCTGGTGGTCGATCACCACCATCCTCACAAGATCGTCGATCAGTACCTCATCGCCCACGTTAATCCGGCGCACCAGGGCGGCGATTTCGGGCTGACCACTGGCATGCTGGCCACAGAGATTGCCAGGATGATCTATCCCGATTGCGAGAGCAAGATCAAGCACTTTCCGGCGGTATCGGCTGTGGGCGACCGCAGCGAGGCTCCGGAGGCCGGACTGTATATCAAGCTGGTCGAGGACAAGTACCGCAGAGAAGACCTCAAGAAGATCGCCCTGGCACTGGATTACGAGGCTTTCTGGCTGCGCTTCAATGAGGGGCGCGGCCTGATCAACGATATCCTTTGCCTGGGCAGGCTGGACCGGCACCAGAAGATAGTGGAATTGCTCTGCGAGCAGGCCAATGCCGCCATCGATGAGCAGCTGCGGGCCAGCATGGGCAATGTGAAGAGCACAACGCTCCCCAACGGCATAATCATGAATGTCCTCGATGTGGAGAACTTCGCCCACAAGTTCACCTTCCCGCCGCCCGGCAAGACATCGGGCGAGGTGCACGACCGGCTCTGCCAGAAGTATGCAGGAAAGCCGGTGGTCACCATCGGCTACGGCCCGGACTTTGCCGTGCTGCGCAGCCGTGCCGTGAAGATGAACATCCCCCAGATGGTAAAAGAGCTGATGGAAGAGATTCCCAACGGCGGCGTCTCCGGAGGCGGCCACCTGGTGGTAGGGTCAATCAAGTTCGTGGGCGGCATGAGAAAGGATGTGCTGGCGAAGCTGGCGGAGAAGATCGCAGCCTGCGGGGTAGATGAGGTACCGATAAAAACATAGTAAGACGACAAGAGGATACGCGTGCGTCGTCTTCTCTATCCGCCACTTAGACACTATTTGAGAAAGGTGAGCCGATGGGGCCTCATAGAGGTGATCCCAACTCTCTGGCTTTGGCGAAGACTGCATCCGCTTCGGCGTTGCGGCCCAATTTTTGCAGAACTAATCCTTTATAGTGCCACGACCTGTAATATCTCGGAGACAACTCGATGACTCTGTCAAAGCACTGCATTGCCTCACTATGCCTGTCCAGATAATAAAGGGCGGTCCCTTTGTTCTGCCAGGCAGCCACACTTTTTGGATTTAGCTCGATAGTCTTGCAACTAAGCTCTGCGGCCTTGGCGAAAGACTCATTTGCCTCGACCTTGCGACCGAGCATATTTAATGCGCCGCCTTTGCCGAGCCAAACACTTTCAGATAGCGGATCGATCTCTATGGATTCGTTATACGCCGCCAAACCCTCGTCATACCTTTTCAGCTCGGAGAGAACGCCAGCTTTCCAGTACCAGGCATCGGATGATTGTGGATTGATTTTGAGGTATTCATCATACGCATCCAGAGCATCAACGTACCGGCCTAGCGCAGTTAGAATCTTGCCTTTCTGGTACCAGGCGTCTGCAAACTGCGGATCGATCTCGCTGGATCTATTGAAGCATGGGAGGACCTCTTCAAAACGGCTTAATTCGATCAGGACTTCACCTTTCTTATACCAGCCCAATGCTGATTGCGGGCAGATCTCAATTGCCTTATCGTAGGCATTGAGTGCTTCCTGAAGAATGAGGCTTTTAGCGGTCTGATCTTGCGTCTCATTCGATGCTTTTTCGAGCGACTCGTTTCCTTTGTTCAGCCAGTAGCCTGCCGTTTCCACCTCTGCAACAGATGTTATGCATAGAAGAGCTAGGACTGCCCAAGCTAAGGCGAAAATGACTTTTGTCATCTATTTTCCCCCCATCATTCACGTAGAGGCTAAACCTCGCTAGGCAATAGCAGTCCTATGAAACTATATGAATAATTCGACATCGTATAATATGTGTAGAGTCCCGAAATTATTTCGCCTCTCATCTAAGCTTGGACGCATAGTCCAGGATATGAAATTAAACAAGACGAAGATTCGCTATATCCTTCGTCAAAATCGCAAGGGGGTAGCTACAGAAGAGATTGCGCGGGACGTCAAGGTCTCACAACGGAGAGTCCAGCAGATCATCAAAGAGTACAAGGAGACTGGGCAAGAACCAGTCTTGGGCGAAAAAGTTGGTCGCCCCCGCAAACCTTTCATTGAGAAAGAGGCGGAGGTCATCAGAGCGGCCCACGCTCGCTACCGTTTTGGAGCGCGAATGCTGGAGACTGTGATCCGGAAGCAATTTAAGATCTGCATATCACATAATCGCATACACATGTACCTGAAGGCTGAAGGTCTGGCCCAAGAAGATCTAAAGAAACAGAAGCGCAGGAAGTGGGTTCGCTATGAACGAAAGCACAGCCTGTCGGCTGGGCATATCGACTGGCATGAATGGGATGGGACTGATGTCAAGGTTTGCGTAATTCTGGATGACGCATCCAGGATGGTGCTGGCTGGCGGAGAGTTCACCGAGATCAATACAGAGAACAGCATGCTGATAATCGATCAATTGGTGGACAAATTCTGGTGGCTTTGTCCCATGAGGAAGTTGATACTCGATCACGGAAGCGAGTTTGGAGCCCACAGAATCCACGACGACGGGAGCTGGAACAGCGAATTCAAAGATCACCTCAAAAAGTATGGCATCAAGCCAATATTAGCCAGAGTGAAGCATCCTCAGACGAACGGAAAGCTAGAACGGTTTTTCGGAGAATACGTCAAGCACAGGCCAGCTTTTCGTTCATTCGACGAGTTTATCACTTGGTATAACGATAGACCTCACGGAAGCTTGAATTTCCAAAGCCTGGAGACTCCAGAAAAGGCTTTCAGGCGAAAAATGCCTTCTGAAGCTTATTTCGCAATTGGCTATAGACTGTTTGGGTTGTGAAATTATATGAATAATTCAAACACTATAAAACTAGGACGGACGCGAAATAATTTCAGGACTACACACCGCAAGAGCATTATCGAAAGCTATAAGTTTGCAGGATCTAATAGTATTTACGAAAGTTGTGGCATTTGCTGCGATTTATCGGGAAACCAAAATGAGCAACACAAATTTTACCCCGGAGAAAAAGCGGAATCTGATCGAGTATCTAATCATCTCTCTGATCAGCCTCGCGGTCCAGGTCAGCGTCCTTGGTATGCTTAGTCTGCAAATCTCCGGTCTTACGGTAAGCACTCTCGAGGGCGCATTCTTCTTTGTGCTCATTTTGGGAGTGGCCAACAGTTTTCTCATCCCGCCCCTGGTCAATTTTTCCGTCCGCTTTCACCCGCTGATCTTTCCTATTCTCGTCTTCCTCATGAACGGGCTGCTGGTCTTGCTGATAGGTTCCATGATTCCAGGCATCCTGATCTCGTCATTGTGGGCGGCCATCAGCGTATCCGTGCTGGTATCGATGACAGGCATGATGGTAGGCGGCGCATTTGCGGCAGATGATGTTGCCGGTTACGAGCGCTTTGTGGTCCAGCCGCTCATTAAGCGCTACGGAAAAACGGAAAAGATATCCCGGCCGGGCGTGATGTTCCTGGAGATCGACGGGCTTTCCCAAAATGTACTGCAGAAGGCTTTGCAGGACGGATACATGCCCACTGTAAAGAGATGGCTGGAGAGCGGCAGCCACAAACTTGCAGGATGGGAGACGGACCTCTCCTGCCAGACAGGAGGATGCCAGCCGGGGATCCTGCATGGCAACAACACCAATATTCCTGCATTTCGCTGGTACGAAAAAAGCTCGGGAAAGCTTTATTCATCAGACGCGCCGGGAAATGTGGCGGAGGTCGAGAGGAGAGTTTCCAACGGCCTTGGCCTGCTGGCAAACAACGGCACCAGCCGGGCGAATATGTACTCGGGAGATGCACGCGAGAGCATTCTCACCATAAGCACCATCGGCTCTGTGAAGCGAAATACCATGGAATACTTTCTCTTCTTTGCCAATCCCTACATGACGGCCAGAGTCATCGGTATATTTCTCTCTCACTTCATGGTGGAGGTCTTCGAGGGCTGGCTTCAGCTCGCCAGAAACGAGAGGCCGCGCGTCCATCGGGCAGGATTCTTTCCCTTCACCCGAGCCGTCACCACGGGATTATTGAGAGAGATGAGCCTTTTTTCTCTGGTGGGAGATATGCTGCGCGCAATGCCTTCCATGTACGCCACTTTCGTGGGCTACGACGAGGTGGCTCACCACTCCGGCATTGCCCGCAAAGACGCCTTGCGGGTCTTGACCGGGCTTGACAGAACCTTTGAGTGGCTGGAGAGATTTAGTGGGGCTGCAAGCCGGCCTTATCACTTCGTGCTGCTCTCGGACCATGGCCAGAGCAATGGAGCCACTTTTTACCAGAGAACCGGAAAGACGCTGCAAAAAGTCGTGGAAGAATTGGCGAACCTGAAGACATTTTCGCCGCCATCCAATGACGAGACGTGGCTGCGCATAAATGCGCTGCTCACCGACGTCTCCCGCGAGGACAGCCGGGGAGGCAGGCTGATGAGCCTCGCCACGAAGGGCAGGACAAAAGACGGTACGGTAGACTTCGGACCCAAAGGCAAGCCGGAAGGCCGAGGCAAGGACAGGAGCGAGGCCATCGTCCTGGCATCGGGCAACCTGGGACTGATCTATTTTGTCGCCTGGAAGGAGCGCATGAGCCTGGAAGCGATCAATCGGGCATTTCCCGGCCTCATTCCCGGTCTTTTGAGATATCGCGAGATCGGTTTTTTAATGGTTCGATCCGAAGCGCACGGCCCGCTGATCATCGGATCGAAAGGAATTCGCCATTTGCGGGACGGCACCGTGGAAGGAAGCGATCCGCTGGCAGGCTTCGGAGCGAATGCGGCCAAGCACCTTTGCTTTGAGGATAGCTTTACCAACTGCCCCGATCTCCTGATCAACAGCCACTACTGGGCGGAAACTGATGAAGTGGCCGCCTTCGAGGAACTGGTCGGCTCGCACGGGGGCCTCGGCGGCTCTCAGTCGAAGGCAGTTCTCATATACCCATCCGGCCTTGAAATTGGGCCAGATCCAATCGTCGGTGCCGGTTCCTTGCATAAAGTGATCAAGCAATGGGTTCCTGCGAACTGATTCATCCGCCGAGCCGTTCAAAGAAGGTCCTGACTCAAATTTCAAGATTGCAGAAGGCGGACATCAGTGGATCATCTAATTATAATCATTTATGAAGGGGGATTTCCGTATCAAATAGCCGCAAGATATATCAATTTCAACACTGACGGGAGGCGGGGTAAATATGGCAAAAGATAAGACGAAGAAGAGCAAAGGTCCACAAGATCGCAACAGCAATTATCAAATGAAGAACGGCAATTCCGTCTCCAAGAAGAAGGAAAAGAAAACCAATGCACCTGCATCTGCACCAAAGCCGGTGGAAACAAAAGCTGAATCAAAGCCCAAGGAAACCAAGGCCGCAACCAAGGTTCAAAAGGAGCCTGAGCAGCCAAAGAGCTTCATCTCCGGCCTATCCAGCAGCATATCCAATGCCACCAGCAGCTTAACCAAGATGCTCAAGCATTAACTGTACAAAAATTTAACTGTTTATGTAAGGATATTACTATCCCAATTACCAAGAGATCCTCCTGCTTTGGGAGGGCGCTCTATTTTTTAGTGATTATAAAGAATCGTAAAATAAATTATCACTTGAGGGGTATATCTTCCCAAGCCCTCAAGCTTGCTCCTTGGTTCTGCTCTGAAACTCCTGCTGCACATCGCACCCGAGCCTTCCGATGGCATCGGAGCGGCATTGCCGGCAGTGTTTCATCTGCTTGATGATCTTGCCCAGTTCCTCCTGGATCGCTCTCTTCTCTTCGGGCGAGGGCGGCTTGATGTGGGCAAACTTGTACTGGGGAATGAGCGGCATGACATTGTGGATGAACACGCCCATTGACTTGATCTTGCGGGCGACATCGAAGACGTGCTTGTCGTTGATGCCGGGGATGAGGACGGTGTTGACCTTGACGATCTTCTTCAGCTTCAGGGCTTCTTCGATTCCCTTGAGCTGCTGGTCGCGCAGAAGTGTCGCGGCCTCCAGGCCCTCGTACCTCTTGCCCCTGTAATTCACATAGTCGTAAATCTGCTGGCCTATCTCGGGATCGACGGCATTCATGGTGACGGTGATGTTGCAGACGCCCAGGCGGTCAAGCTCCTGAATTTTGTCCGGCAGGAGCAGGCCGTTGGTGCTGATGCAAAGAATTATGTTGGGATACTTCTCCCCGACCAGCCGCAAGGTCTCAAAGGTCTCCTCGTTGGCCAGAGGCTCGCCGGGGCCCGCTACCGCCACCACCTTGATGTAGTGGTACTTCTCCAGCACCTGATCCACGCGCTCCAGCGCCTCCGCCGGCTTTAAGACCTGGCTTGTCACACCGGGCCGAGACTCATTCACACAATCGAAGTCCCGCACACAGTATTTGCACTGAATGTTGCACTTAGGGGCCACGGCCAGATGCATCCTGCCAAAAGAGTGACAGGCCTTCTCGCTGAAACACGGATGTTGCTGTATCCGTCTGAGCTGCTCCGGATCATACGGAACCTCAACTCCGCCTACATTGGCAACTGGGAACGTCTCTTGGCTCATGATTGGAACTCCACGGTTATCCTTCTCTTCCGTATCCTTCCATCAATTATGATCCAAGATAGCTAAAAGACTTGCGTTAGCGGCTATCCGGCAATAGGTACGCGGCAATAGGTACTTATTGGATGC
>RPOO01000133.1 GCA_003857025.1 Methanothrix sp. | reverse complement strand
CATCCCCGCTAATTTTTGATTGAAGGCGATATTCTTCTTTAGTCATTCCGCGTCGCTGTGCGTCTTTTGCGCCGATCGACCTGAAGCACTAGCTGGAACGACTTGAAAATCGATTATGAATGGAATAAGTATATTTAGTAGGAATAAGAAATAGGTATCGGAAATGCAACAGATTAATAATTTAGAAAATGATGAATTTATGGACGCAATCCTCAAGGAGGCCCTGGAGGGCTATGGGGACTTGAGGGCAGCAGCCGAGATCCATAATGTCAGCATGGCCTCTTTGCAGGCCAGAACCAAAGAGCTTCGCGTGCGGAGGATTGCATGGATCTTGTGAATGAGAAAAGGGTTCACTATTTCGGGTGCACTTGCGCAGAATGCGGTAGCTTTGCCTCCCCACAGTCGCCCAAGATCGTGATGCAAATACCCGATGATCTGCGGCTTTGCACCAGTTGCCTGAAGGAGCGGCATGTTTCCCAGGAAGATCTGAAAAGACGAGTACGCAAGCACTTCGATCTGGGAAGATCCCCTGATCTGAGAAGCTGCTTTTTGAAGATGCTCCTCTCGCGCAAGATCAACCTGGATCCCGCAGGATGGAGAACCGGGCTGGCTCTGGGCCACGAGCTGAAGGGCGCAGGCTTTGCGGGCCATGAGGCAAAACAGATCCTCCTCAAAGCCGGGGCTGATTTGGATCGGGCCGAGAGACTGATCGTGGCGATCTACAAAGGAGAAAAAGGCGGCAACTCGGGCCCATTGAATTGCAGGCAGATCAGGGGTCTCGATGTGACATGCGAAGGATGCCCGGATCAATTTCGCAGCTACGCGCAGGAGAATAAGACCGAGATTTGTTAGTGTGCAAATATTTGGAAGGATCATTCTATTTCACTTCCAAATAAAAACCACTTTAAAATATAGTGAGCGCTCAATAATGAGTGCCTAGACGAGATGGATCAGAGATCAGAAAGGAAAAAGATTTCTTATAACGTCCCGCAGCTCTCTCCTTCGTGGCCTTCATCTTCCGGCTTGATCTTCGCTTGATCTTCTTATCTTCACCTAGTAATTCTTGATGGCCGCGTGCTACGCATCCGCTCCCAGGCTGGACCAGTGCATCTTTTGCGACGGCAGAGCCCGTCCAACTCATCGGCCACATTCTTGCAGGTAACCGACATAGCATCGTCCAGCGTCTTTCTTTGGCTTCTTTCCTTTGGCCAAGCTGCCCTTCCTCCTGTGCTTGCGGGCAGGCTTGCACGAGCGGGTGCGAACATGCACTCGCATGAGCGTGCGGGAGGCTGCAGGGGCAGATCAAATCTTCAATCTCGAAGAATTGATCGATAAGATTTCCAGAATGACGCTTTGATGGGCTGAAACTTCCAAATATAAACCAGCTCTCTGAAAGGCAGGGCACGATGATTTTCCCAATTGACCTTCTCCGCGCGGCTAGAAAAGAGCTGAATAAATTGGATAGAAAGAATGCGGAGAACATCCTTAATCATTTAGCGGAGATAAAGCTCGATCCATTCAGACCTCGGCCTGGAATGAATATCGACAAAGTGGAGGGTAACCGAAAGCCACCGGCGTATAGATTGAGAATTGGTAGGCTTAGAATCGAGTATCTTGTCATCGAAGATGAAGGCAAAATCGTGGTTTTTAGAATATTTATGAAAAAGAGGTCTTCTGATTGCAGATAATGCGATATACTTGTGGAGTGGTATAAGATATGATGGCTCGAAGCAAAGTTAGAATGCCCGAAAAGGATTCTCCTGCCGAGAGTGACTTGGAGGCAATCTCAGAAGGAGAGGAAACCAAGTGCGCTGATGATATTTGGGATTACTATGAGGCCCACAAGGATGAGGCGATAAGCCTCGAAGAGTATGCGAGAAAGAGGGGCATAAAAATCTGAATCGATTTCGATTTTCTCATGTTTTGGCCGCATGCAGCGCGTCCGCTCTCAGGTTGGTGCAGTGGGAGATCGAATTGTATCAAGGAAATAATCAGGAAATACTTGAAAACAATAAGCCAAAATTGATAAAATATATACAAGAAGATTTATGCTGTGATCACGTAAAAGATATAAATATAATCAGCGTTAAATGGTCTTTGAAGTAGAGGTAGCAGAAAAAGGGAAGCTTCGAGATCTCACGTCCCGCAGCTCTCCCCCTCGTGGCTCTCCTCTTCCACCTTCGCCTCTTCCGGTTTGATCTTCCCGATCTTCACCCAGTAGTTCTTGATGGCCGCGTGCAGCGCATCTGCACCCAGGTTGGAGCAGTGCATCTTTTGCGGCGGCAGCCCGTCCAGCTCGTCGGCCACATCCTTGCGGGTGATCAGCATGGCCTCATCCAGCGTCTTTCCTTTGGCCATCTCCGTGACCATGCTGGAGACAGCAATCGCCGAGCCGCAGCCGAAGGTGCGGAACTTGATGTCATCGATCCTGTCGTCCTTAACCTTGATGCAGATCTCCATGAGGTCGCCGCAGACCGGATTGCCCACTTTGCCGTAGCCGTCCGGGTTCTCGATCACACCCACATTCTTGGGATTCATGAAGTGTTCCATGACTTTCTTGGAGTAACCAATCTGTGCCATCTTAAATCACCAATAATCAATCAAAATTAATATCGATCACAATTATTCGCATCTCGCATTCGCATCTCGCGGCAGCATTTCAAAGAGGCGAAAACGCCCTCAATCTCTCCACGGTCTTTTTAGTCGCTTCCACAATTGCAGGTACCTGTTCCGGGCTGTTGTCCTTCCCCAGGGTTACAATCATCGATCCGTGCGCTTCTTCGTGCTTCAGGCCGATGGCGAGCAGGACATGCGACGGCTCCAGAGTTCGAGAGGAGCAGGCGGAGCCCGTGGAGACCTGAATGCCGAACATGGCGTCCATCGTCAGCAGGATGCTCTCGCCCTCGATCCTGGAAAAGCGGAAACTGGCATGGCCGGGCAGCCGCTTGGTCGGATGGCCGGTGAGGTATGACTCCTTGATCTGCAGGATCTCTTGGATCAGGCTGTCCCGAATGGCCTGCTGCCGGGCGCTCTCTTCGGCCATCTCCTGGCCTGCCAGCCGGGCCGCCTCGCCGAATCCCGCCAGGGCGAAGAGGTTCTCGGTGCCGGGCCGGTAGCCCCGCTCCTGGCCGCCGCCGAACGAGACGGGCTGGATGCGAATGCCGGGCTTCACGTAGAGCGCTCCTGCGCCCTGCGGGCCGTAAAGGTCGTTGGAAGAAACGGTCAAGAGATCGATGCCGTCCTTTTGCACATCCACCGGGATCTTGCCGCAGGCAGCCGTGCCGTCCACGTGCAGGTACAAACCGTTCTTGTGGACAAGCTCGCTCACCTCTTTGATAGGCTGGATGGTGCCGATCTCGCTATTGGCGTACATCACGGAATTTAGGATGGTGTCTTTGGAAAGCGCACTCTCCAGCGCCGCCAGCTCGATGAGACCCGTCCTGTCGACAGGAATGAGCGAGAACTCAAAACCGGCTTTCTTCAAGTCCTTCAAAGGATTGAGCACGGAGATGTGTTCAATGCTGCTCGCCAGCAGCTTCTTGCCCTTGGTGGCGTTCCTGGCAGCCAGGCCCCGGATAGCGAGATTGTTGGCCTCAGTCGCGCCTCCTGTGAAGATGATGGTCTCGGGACCCTCGGCTCCGATCAGCTCCGCTACCTTTGCGCGCGCTTCCTCCAGCACGGTCTTGGCCGCCAGGCCGCGGGAGTGCAGTGCGGAAGGATTCCCGAAATCGTTTGTCAGGGACTTCTCCGCAAACGCCCTCACCCTGTCGTCCACCGGATATGCCGACTGATGGTCCAGATAAATTCCGCTCATAGTTATTTCACGCCTCACTTTGCCGCAATCGCGCAATTAATATGCCGCCATCGCTTAAATAGGTTCAGAATGTGACAGTTGCATCTGCGTCCAATGCCAGATCATTGAGCGTTCCTGCTCCTGCAATCTTGGCCTCAGGAATGAATTCGCCCCTGGCAAGCCCCAAAAGCTGGGTGCTCTGCTCGCAGATGTACATCTTCACGCCTGCTGCCAGTGCCTGGTCCATGACTTCCTTGAGGCTGGGGAAGCTTCCGATCTTCACCTTCTCTGCCTCGCCTTTTTTAACCACCGTCACGCCCTTGATCATGAAGAAGATCGTTGCCTCAACGTCCATTGCCCTTGCCGTGGCACCGAGAATGAATGGCGCATAAAGCCTCTCCGGCGTATCCAGGCCGCTGGTCTGAACATAAAGTATCTTGCTCATATTGTCACCATCTTTCCACCTGCATTTTTATCTTTTTATTTTTTTTTAATTTTCTCTTCTCAAATTAACTTCATCGCTTCTTAATTAGCTTTTTGTCATTTTCTTTTTTGTCATTTCTTTCTTCTGATCCAGAACGTGATTATATTTCCAGACTTCTCTAGCCTCAGGACCTCATGGCCCACTCGTTTTGCCCAGCGAGCGATATCCTCTTCCGCCGCCGGATCGTCTGCCTCCACTTTCAAGACCTGGCCGATCTCGATATTCTCGATCTCCTCTTTGGTGCGAGCAATGGGCATGGGACAGAAGAGGCCCACGCAATCCAATTCCGCATTTGCGGTTAAATCTGCAGTCATCGTGATCTCTCGATTACTTTGGAATTCTCTCAAATGATATCGATTTTATTTTGGAATCGATTCCTCTTCACAATAATAATTGGTCTTACTTCTATATCACAGCATCCATCATATTGCATCTAAAATATTGTATCCGCATTCCACCGCATCCATAGAGCGATCTTATTCCATGCAATTTTGTAATTTTCTATTCCTGCATGATCCGATTCGAGCGTCATTCTATGCTGCTGGAAATAATCAGCCACCCGCCGATGATGTTGGTCAGCATTAGAACTATAGTTATGCGTCCTGCCCATCTGTGGATGAGGCGCACTCTTTTGTCCTTCGTTCGGAACTGCATAAATCCTAAGATTGGAGTGAGCACCACCATCGCAGCAATTGTGAATCCAAGAAAAGCATGCATCTCATTGACAAAAAATGTGCCCAAGTAGATGCGAACCATGAAAACTGCTGTGGCGAAACCTGCTAACGTTATGAAAGCCCCAAGCAGTGCCAGGCTTTGGTGAGCCTTCAGCCACCACCTTTTATTTTTCATATACCTGACAGCGAGCATCCCGGCAAAGAGCACGACGAACCCCGTCGAAACCAGCAGAGCATGATACGGCCAGGGCGGCGGCAAATACTTTTGAGCGACCGGCGTTTCAGCGGCTGAGGCAATTGCACAGACAGCCCACAGCAAAACGAATCCGGTAGCCTCCAAGGCCCTGCATTTTGCAGTCAAGGGTTCATGATCCAAGATGCGAATGCGGTGATTTTTGGTTTCAAGATTATGCATATTTACTTAATCGGCATGTAAACTACTTCAAAATATCTCCTAAATCCCATGCATAAAAAACCAAGAGTCAATCGAAAAATTTATAATTTTGGAGAGCACGTATAATAATAGTAATCTTGCGAGCCATTAGGAAGATTGCGCAGCCTATCAACTATTGCGATCCACCGACCATTGCGATCCATCGACCAAGATCACCAACCATTTCCGATCCATAAAAAATAGAACTTTTCCAGGATCGCTGCACCCATTCGCTGATGCCGCTATCCAATATTTGCAGCACCCAAAATCGATTCAAGAACGAGTCATGCATTTTCTTGCAATGGCCTGAAATCCCGAAAGTTGATGAAACAATAACCCGAAAAAATAGCAGAGGTGTGGTCTATGTCAGAACTATACAGAAAAATGATAGATGAGGCCCTGATGGCCCAGCACGCAGATGTGGATATGGTTTCAAAAAAGAGAGGACAGAGCTTTGTAATCGATGACACCAAAGCCTACCTCGACGTCGTCAACAAGATGAAGGCCATCGAGAACCAGTCCAAGGCGGTTTTCCGGCTTCACATTGACTCGGTCAACACTCATTTCAATGTCCTCAAGTCCCTGACCAAGACCATCCGCCCGGAGGACGATCCTTTTGTCGAGCACTACCAGACTCCCGCCATCATGGAGATCCTCTGCGAGGAGGATGAAAAGTTCAAGAAGAGCCTTGATGCATTCATAGTGGCGATAGGCAAGGCCGAGGCGCTGGTGGGATTGGAGGCGGCTCGCCGCTATGGTGGATTTTACGGCCCGACATGCGTGGTGGACTTCGCCCTGATTCCCGGAAGCACCAGCAATGTGGTCAACCGGATCTTGAAGAACGTGGATATCCCCGTTGCCCACAAGCAGGCTATCCTCGCCGCCAAGTCCTGGGGCATGAACACCTCCTACGGCATCGGCGAGGTCTTCGCCAATCAGGTGGAAAAGGGAGCAACCCTGGCGGCAGCCGTCCAAAAGGAGATCGATGAGGTCAAGTACATCTACGAGAGTCCGGTCGAGGCGCAGGGAAAACTAATGGACGCCCTCGGCCACCAGTCATTCGACGTGCGAAAATACATGGCCGAGTACAAGAAGCGGATGGCAGGCGCGGTGAAAGCGGCCATGGACGAAGGAGTTCATTACGGCAACATCCTGACCGTTCCGGCTTACTGCGTGGGCGACATCTCTCACCACATCGCTCAGTCCACATTCAACATGTGCAAAGACGATGTGATCATGGCCGTCATCGAGGCCACCACGGAGGTCATGGACTCGACGCTGCGCAAAGCTGCGGACAAGTTCAAGAGCGAGTACCAGATCCTGAGTCTGGCCACAGGTTCGTCGGCTGCAGCCGTGGAATACATCCTGGAATTGGACGGCTTCAATGCCGTCATGGTCGTTGACATGCTCACCAAGAGGTTCCACAACTTCGTCCAGCTCTATCCCACTCGCGGCGCTGCTGCAGAGCTTCATAACTGCGACTTCATGGACATGATCTACCGCGGCTGGAAGCTGTTGGACAAATCCATGCGGCTGAGAAACGGCCAGGGCGGGAGGCTTGTGCCAAAGGTCTCGGGCTTTGACGTTGATTTATAGCCCATTCACAAGAACGAGGTGCTCATGAACCCGCAGCGCTACGCCTATCCTGCCTGCGCCATCACCGTTCGCTTCTCCGCCCTGATGAGGCTGGCCGATTATCCCTGCCTGCTGACCAGCGAGCCGGTCACGGCCACGCTCATGACCAACATCATCGCTCTGCACAAAGATGCTCCGGCGTCACCGGCCAGGGTCTGCAAAGATTGCGCATCTGCATCCTTGATCGATTTCAGGCATTCTTACTGCCAGTATCGGGAGGCTGTGTAGGCAGCGGACAATGGCTGCCGGCAGCATAATCGAAAAGATTCGTCAATGGAATCATCGGATGGATTAATCGAAAAAAATCATCGGATGAAACCATTGAAGGGATTCATCGAAATCGAATCTCCATAAATTTTTCAAGATATAAAAAGAGATAAAATTTGAGGAGACTATGAAATGCTATCTCTGTGCTCTGGAAAAGAAGAATACTGATGCCGTTGCCATCTGCATCGTCTGCGGAATGGGGGTTTGCATGGATCATCTGGTGCGGGAAGAAATTGAGGTATGGGAAGGCGGCTATCCGTTCCCGGCCAAGAAGCTGAAGAGAAAGTTGCCCAGAATCCTGTGCAAGCCATGCTACTCAGTGTATCATGAGGGATGAAAATGAGCAATAAAATGGAGGATAAAATATGTCCTCCTTGATGAAGAGGTCCCTGGCCGAGCTGCTGGGAACCTTCCTGCTGGTTTACTTTGGTGCAGGATCGGCTGCTATTACGCTCATGATCGCCAAAGGCTCAAGCCCGCCCAATCCCTTCAACATCGGCATTGGGACTCTTGGAGGCCTCGGAGATTGGTTTGCCATCGGCATGGCCTTTGCCATCGCCATAACTGCATCGATCTATGCTCTGGGCAGAATTTCCGGTGCCCATCTGAATCCGGCCGTGACCATCGCTCTCTGGGCTACGAAACGCTTCCCCACCGGCGACGCTGGGCCGTACATCGTTGCTCAGCTGGTTGGCGCTTCCCTGGCCAGCTTCCTCTTTGCCGCCAGCGCAGGCATGGACGCAGTCACAATCGGCGGCCTGGGGGCGACGACGCCTTTTCCCGGCATCGGCTTTGGGCAGGCCGTCCTGGCTGAGGCGATCGGGACATTCCTGCTCATGCTGACCATCATGGGCGTGGCCGTGGACGAGAGAGCGCCTCAGGGATTTGCGGGGCTTATAATCGGGCTTACCGTGGGCGGGATTATCACCACGACGGGAAATATCGCCGGCGCATCTTTGAATCCGGCCAGAACCTTCGGACCGTATCTGGGTGACTATATCCTGGCCGGGAACAGTCTGTGGCATTTCTTCCCCATCTACATTGTGGGGCCGATAGTGGGAGCATTGATTGCGGCCTTTGCTTACGATTATCTGGCAAAAGACT
>RPOO01000132.1 GCA_003857025.1 Methanothrix sp. | reverse complement strand
CTCCCACCCGTGGCGAACCATCATTCCAAAGATGCCCAGGATTTTGAAATGCGGCTGAAGAGGCTATCATCCGACGATATGCGTTACATCACCGATATGATTCTCAATGGCTCGGAAAGCCTGGGGTGCCTCCTTCCAGAATTTGCCGAGGTTTTCTTCACGGTAGCAGGCCAAAAGCTTTCCAGCGAAGTGGCCGACGAGCTGCGAGAGGCTTACGAGTCGGACGAAGGGTGCAGCGGGTAAGCTGCTTTCTTGGCAGTTTTAGCAGGCGGATGAAAAAATGACAGCGATTCGAATTGAAGGCACTGCAAACTCTCCTGCCTTGAATGTCGACGACGGAGGCTCGGGCGGCCTTCCCGTCGTGTTCGTTCATTCACTGGCCGGAAACACCGACCACTGGTCGAGGCAGCTCGAACACTTGCGCGAGGATCGACGCGCGGTTGCCATTGATCTGCGCGGCCACGGCAGGTCAGACTTGGCAAGGGATGGGAACTATTCCATTGAGGCAATGGCGGACGATATTGAATCAGTTGCTGCGGCTTTAGGCTTGGGGCGATTTATTTTGGCCGGTCACAGCATGGGCACATCGGCATCGATCGAGTACGCAGGACGGCATCCGGATGCCGTGGCCGGGCTTCTTTTGGCCGACCCGTCGGGAGACGCCAGAAAAATACCCGCCGAGCAATTTGCGCCTTTCATGGCGGCGTTGGAGTCGGATTCGTACGCCAGTGCAATTGAGGATTACTGGAAAGTGATGCTCGCAAACTCAGATCCTTCCGTGCGGGAAAGACTCATGAGAGATTTGCGCGCCATGCCCAAAGAGATCGTGATCAAAGTATTCGGATCGTCTCTTCAATTCGATCCTATAACGCCGTTGCAGCGTTATCCGGGAAAGAAGCTGTCCGTCATAACCCATTTGAACGACACGCCCATCAGCCTGCATAATCTCCTGCCCGATCTGCCTCATGTCAGCATCTCCGGCACAGGCCACTGGCTGCAACTGGATAAGCCCGAGGAGTTCAATCGGATTATGGATGAATTCATATCGTCGATTTGAGCGAGTCAATCGATACTCGATACGCAATTGATATCAGAAATGAGATGTTAAGGATGACTACTTTCGGATTCATAGGCACCGGCCACATGGGCAGTATGCTGGTGCGAAAATTCATTGAAACAGGAGCCATATCGGCAAATGAGATCACAGTCAGCAACCGCACCAGAGAGAAAGCGGATCAATTGGCCGCGAATCTTGGAGTAGGCTGCAAAGATAATCGAGACGTTGTTCGGCTCTCAGACGTTGTCTTCCTCTGCATCCGGCCTCGAGAGGTCAGAGATGTATTGATGGAGCTTCATGATCTGCTCACACCGGAAAAGCTGCTCGTCTCCGTGGCTGGCGACATATCTCTAAAGAACCTGTATTCACAGTGCAGTGCTCGCGTGGCCCGCGCCTTTCCCAGCATGGCCTCCGAGAGCCTGATGGGCGTGACACTGTTGGCATTGGGAGACAACGTCACGGAAACTGATAAGGCAACCATCATGTCAATATTCGGAGCCCTCGGCCATCCGGTTGAGGTGAAAGAAGACCACTTCGAGGTACTGGCCGATCTCACCAGTTGCGGGCCGGGCTATATCGCGGCCCTCATGCAGGAGTTCGCTCTGGCCGCTTCCTGGCGAGGCATTCCAAGGAATGTGACAGAAGAACTCGTAAAGGAGACTCTGGCTGGGACTGCCAGGCTTATGGAGAGTGAGAACTTCGGAGATCTCATCGCCTGTGTGGCTACCAAAGGAGGAATCACTGAGGAAGGCGTCAAGGTCATTCGAGAGGACGCACCACAAATGTTCAACCGGCTCTTTCAAGCCACGAAAGAGAAGCATAATGCTGTCAAGAAGCTGATCGCGGATCAGAGCATGAAAGAATGACACAGGTTAAGAAAGACATCCACTAAGAAATAGATGCCACCAGGGGCCGATTTTTCCCTGCATGGTGCCTTCAATAGCGAAATTAGGAATAATTCGGAAACCACTTCGAAGAGCGCTCCAGAAGAGGAGCTAGTAGCTCTTTCTGGGTGGCCTGTGCTTCTGGTAGCACTCCTGGCAATAAACCGGTCGGTTCGGATCAGGCACAAAAGGAACCTGAGTCGTCTTGCCACAGTCGGCGCAAACTGCATCATGCATTTCTCTTGGGCCTCGATTGAAGCCACCACGTCTATCTCTATCCATATAATTCACTGCACCCTTATGAATGGTAAATAGACTCGCTCCAATGGTATAAATCAGTTTGGATGGAAATGATCGGCTTGCTGCGACCCTTGTGCTCGTGGTAAGGCCGAGGGAACAATTTTCGCCAGCAGAGACTGCACTTCGAATTTTATAGAGGAAGAAATGAGCCGCATAATTTGATCTGAGCAAAGGTTGTCCCAAATCACCCGCGTCGCGCGGTCAGGCGATCCGACGTCATTCTTTTCACAATATAATACACAGTACTTATAATTCAACCGCAACTTCATAAATTTTTATTAATTTGTAAGTCGTCTTGGACCCGTTGATGCGATAAACTTATATGGTCTTGTAAACTAAAAGCAATATTGCTTGATTAAAGAAAAATTGAGTAAAAGGTGCGGCAAATGATTCGGATGACAACGAATTGTGGATGGGTGAAAATGCTGTGAAGCGGAGCAAAGATGCCATAATTTCGCAAGTATTGGATATTTGCGTGAATGGAGCCAGCAAAACCAAGATCGTCTATCAGGCTAATCTGAATTTCCGGACGGTAATTCCATATATCGATCTTCTCACAAAGAATGAATTGCTGGAAACGTCTCGAAATTCGATAATCATCTATAAAACGACCCCCAAAGGAGCGCGGCTACTGAAAGAGTTCAAGTGTATCCAAAATTTGTTGCCCGAGATTTATGAACAGCCGCAAGAGATAAAAGAATGATTACCGAAAATTTGCGCGATTCCTGTAACATCGGCATCAATTAGCGCACGATTGGCAAGCGCATGGCGGCATCATATCCGGTTGCCCCACAATGGTTGCCGGCGCTGACGGCCAAAGCCTGAATAACGCCAAAAAACTGGCAAGAGGATTCCATTCATAATGGTTTAGCGCCAGCCTAATTTTTTTTGGATTTTTTTGGGACCGGCAGTCTGATCTACCGGATTTAGGATGCACGACATGCCCTTGGAAGTACTTCGATGGAGTGTTCTTTAATTGGGCTTTTTTCCAGGCAGCCAGCGGACCTCACCAGAATGGTCCTGGTAGCACTAACGTCATCCAGCTCTTCAACCAGCCTTAACAATGCCATCAGTCTTTCCATATCATCCGCCTCCTGAATTAGGATGAAATCATGCTCGCCGAATACATGATAGAGACTCTTTGTGCCGTCCATCTCCCGAAGAGCATGGTACAATGCACTCTCCCGATCGGAGACCGCTTTGACTAAAGAGATCGCGGAAACCATTTTTTGCCTCCAATTTGGTGATTAACTGTATTTAATTTCTCGATTTGCTTTATCTCATTTCTCGATTCACGTTATTTTCATTCTTGGAACGAAAAAAGAAAGAGCGGCTCAAATGCCCAGAGCCTCTTTCATGAGATCAAATATCTGCGTATTGTCCATTCGTCCGCTGGTCACTGCGTCCGCTCCCGGGCCGCTGGCCATAATCGGCACATCCACGCCGCTATGAGGAGCTTCGGTGGTCAGGGTATAGTTATTCTTGGAGCCGGAAGTCTTGATGACGCCTGCACCAAAGAAGGGAGTCATGCCTTCCGGATAGTCCGTGGCGTTTTTGGCACCAAGATCCAGGCCGCCGGTCTCGTGATCTGCGGTTACGATGAGCAGGGTATTGTTATTCTGCTTCGCATAGTCCAGAGCGACCTTTACCGCCTCATCGAAGGCCAGGGCATCCGCGGTTGCATTGTCGTAAGATCGCGCATGTCCGGCATGGTCGATCCTTCCTCCTTCCACCATGAGGAGGAAGCCTTTCGGATTCTTGGAGAGCACCGAAATGGCCGTTGTCGTCATCTCCTGCAAACTCGGCTCGCGGTTCTTGGTCTGATTGATTCGCTGGAGTTCGTAGAGCATGTGATCATCGTCGAAGATGCCGAGGAGTTTTCGGGTATTGTTAGCGTCGATGGAGATCAGGCCGGACTCGTTATAGACAAAAGCATATCCAAGAGCCTTCGACTCGCGAACCAGATCCCGATTGTCCGTTCTCTTGCTCTTTCCCGCAAAGGGCGTCTTCTGATCCTTGGCCACGAAGAACTTGTAGCCTCCGCCCATAGCTACATCCATGCCGCTGGCCAGGAGCTGCTCGGCAATGGTCGCCTCATCGTCCCGATCATTGATGTGAGCATAAAACCCGGCTGGCGTAGCGTGAGTTATCCTTGTAGTGGTTAATGCACCCGTGGCATATCCCGCCCTCTTGGCCAATTCGGCGATGGTGGTGAGGTTCTGGCCGTTCTTCTTCTTCCAAACGGCAGTGTGATCCTGATTCAACACATCATTCACCGATTTTTGCCCGGTGCAGATGGCAGTGGTCGCGGCTGCGGAATCGGTGATGAAGCTGTTTGCAGAATAGGTGCTGACAAAGCCGTCGTAATCCAGGTGGTCCATATTAAGAGACGTTCCGGCATAAGCGGTCAGGTTCTCGCCGGACTTCTCCCAGCGGGCCGCCGTGAGCTGCGCAAAGCCCATTCCGTCTCCAATCATCAGTATGACGTTCTTTTGCATCTGTGGTTCATCGAAGGCCAGACTTATCGTGGCATTTCGATCGGAAGGCTTTCCTTCCGCTTCCGTGACATTTTTTTTGGCATCTATCAATTCCTTTTTGGCGATGTCGAGGACAGTTCTGTTATCGTACCAGACCGTATGGACGGCAAGCTCCTTGCCGGTAAGTTGGTATATGGTGTAGGCGCATGGGTAACTGCAGAGCGCCGGGCTGCTTCGGTCGATCAGGCTTCCATTTCGAGATATGTCCGTAATGTGAATGTGGCCGGTTATGGCCAGATGCACGCCATATTTTTCCAGCAGCTTTTTGATCTCGGCGGCATTGTCCGCATAATAGAGTTTGTCCGGCACATTGGACCTGTAATTCAAGGCATGATGAGTCATAAGTATGACCGTCTTGCTGGAATTATTGCCGGAATTGTTGGCCAGATCACCTTTTAGCCAGGACATATCTTGAGAAGAGACAGCTCCCCCCCAATCGCTGAAATGAGACTCGTCGGAAGCACTGTCCAGAGAGATCAGGTGCAATCCGGGCACCGGGTCGACGCTGTAAGATAGGCTGCCGTTATGCCAGGGCATGGGATAATTCTTGCGAAGCTGCTCAGGTCCCCAGGCATCGGCGGAAAGCCCCTTTTTAGAGACATCATGGTTGCCGGGAGTTATGAAATAGGGAACCTTAAGTGTGCCCAGAATTGTTATGACCAAATCATGATTGTAGGGTTCAGAGTCCTTGGTCAGGTCGCCGGGAACCAGCACAAAGCTGACATTTTGCAGGGCATTTATTCCGGCAACTGTATCCCGAAGGATTTGCTCGTTGTAGTGGAACATCTTGTAGGTGTTATTGGTCTCGTTGGCTCCCAGATGAAGGTCGCTCAAGACCACAAAGGTGATTGCATGATCGCTGCTGCCAGCCAGATCCCCGGCGGACCCCAGCAGTGGTCCAAAGCCCAGGATCAATAAGGCAAAAAATAATAAAGCCGTCTTACCGTTCATCGAGTTCCTCCCAATATCTGAATGAACTCATGCAACCCTGGCCGCGAGTATAAAATCGATCGAAATAGAATATATTATTGCAAGTTAATTCAGATAAAACATGCACGAAATGATGCGTATATAGAAAAATATAGAAAACCTCACCATATTTTTTGCATGGTAAGCGCAAATTCAGACAACGCAAACTGGAGCAATGAAAATCATCAACAATAGCGCAATATCGCAGATGACGAGCCCAGATCCCGGATCAATGGACCAGGGCCAATTGCATCTCGAGCTATTTGGATTCTTTTTCCAGGATTCCGATCAGCTCATCCGTTGTGTATCTTGAGACTAAATCCAGTAATTTGTCGGTTTGCTTGTAAAAGTGCCTGATCTTCGCAATCCTGGCCAAAACAGCATCCGTTGCGTGGCCTTCGGACGCGAGTTCTTTTTCCGTCAGATCCAGGGCAACCATGATGTTCTGGATCTCGCTTCTGACGTTGACGAGCATGGATTTCTTCAATGAGTCATGGTCAGTGACGGGAATATAGTGGTATCTCTTGTCGCCGGGCTTGACCAGCCTCCTGGCCAGCCCAAGATTTTCCAGAAGGCTCATATTGGAGCTGACGGTGGACTTACTGTAGCCGGTCTCTTCCACCAGTTCATCCATGGACATGGGCTCCTCTGCCAGGAAGAGCGTTCCTCGCAAGACGCCCACTGCATCTCCGCAGCCCTTGCTGTTGGCCGACTTGACGCAGGCATCAATTATATACCTCTTCAGGGTCCTCCTTTCCTCTTGATTCATCCTCTTTTGCTAAGACCACAACTTTTAAGTACTTTTCGCATGTTTCGGACGTTTGGTAAAATCCGAACAGACTAGGATATAGGTGTCGTCATTGAACGCTGCAGAAAGGCTCGGCTACTGGGTGGCAGGCAATCCCCTCATCATCATTGCTGCGGCAGTACTCCTGACTATCGTGTCGCTTCATTATGCCCAATTCATCGAGATGCAGGGCATGAATACGGAGAGCATGGTGGGAAAGGATTCACCGCTCTATCAGCTATATGACCACCTCTATGTCGAAAAGTTCGGAACGGAATCAATCGCCATCATCGTTGAAGCCGGCGATGTGACAAAGCCCGAGATCCTCAAATCGATGCTTGTGCTCTCCGATAAGATGAAAGAAGCGCCCGACGTTATCGGCGTAAACAGCATCGCCGATATCGTCGCCGACGGACAGGCTTCGCAAACCGGCGTTCGCGAGATTCCCACCCAGGAGAAGGTGAACGAGATCCTCTCCTCGCCGGATAGCCAGCCGGCGGTGAGCGGCATGATGCCCGACCAGAGCCACACCATGCTCTCCATCGAAATGCCGGTGACGCTCACGGAAAAGCAGCTCAGCGAGCTTTATACCGAGACCAAGGCCCAGGTTAAGATGGCCAGCTTCCCGCCGGATACGGTGGTCACCGTCACCGGCCACCCCGCCCTGATGATGTCGATTACCAGCGAGATGGCCACCAGCAACGGCCCCATCCTGGGCCTGGCCGGCCTGCTCATGGTGGTGGCGCTGGTTCTCACCTTCCGTCAGGTCAAATGGTGCCTTCTGCCTATCCCCATTGTTTTTCTGGGAATCATCTGGACCTTTGGAGCTATGGGATACTTAAAGATCCCATTTACCATGGTCTCCATGTCCGCCTTTCCCGTATTGGTGGGCATCGGCATAGATTATGCCATCCAGTTCCACAACCGCATCGATGAGGAGTTCACCAAGGGCACCCCTCCGGTCCAGGCAGTAGTCGAGACCATCAGCCATGTTTCGGTGCCGGTGATGATTGCATTGATCATCACGGCTATGGGATTCGTCTCCCTGCTGACGTCCTCGGTGCCCATGACCAGGGATTTCGGCTTGCTCTGCCTGATCGGGCTCTTCCTGTGCTATCTGTCGGCACTCTTCGTGGGCGTGACGATTCTCTTTGCCGCAGAGAAGAGAAGCTCTCGCCGAAAAGCGAAGGCTGATGAGACGAGCATTGACGCACCCCAGGAGACATCCATCGGCCTGGGCCTGGAGAAGATTGCAGAGATATGCCTGCAAAAGTGGCAAGCGGTACTTGTCATTGCACTGCTCTTGTCGGTTCTCGGAATCTACGCCGACACGCAGGTTCAGGTCGATACCGATTTTAAAAATTACATTCCGCAGGATCTGGCACCATTGATCGATTTCCGGCATATGAGCGATATCTTCGGAGGCACGGATTCCATCAAGCTGCTCATACAGACCAATGATGTCACAGATCCCAAGACATTGGAGTGGATGGACGAATTCAGCGGCTATCTGGAGGAGTCGCGGGACCAGATTTACGGGGCCACGAGCATCGCCACCTACGTCAAGCAGGCGAACGGCGGAAGCATACCTCAGGATCAAACAACGGCCCGCAGTCTAATCGACAACCTGCCGGAAGTTGTGCGCAACAGGTATCTGGACGGCCATGACACAGCCATCATCGACCTCAATGTCGGCCAGATGGTCTCCCGTTTGGGCGCAGAGGGCACGGACCGCCTCATCAAGGAGATCGACAAAGATATCGCCTGGAGAACGCCACCTGCTGATGTTTCTGTCAGGGAGACGGGCGACCCTGTGGTCATGACCACGGTTATTACAGCATTGACCACGGGCAGGACGGAGATGACTCTGCTCGGACTCATACTGATATTCGGATTGCTCCTGAT
>RPOO01000131.1 GCA_003857025.1 Methanothrix sp. | reverse complement strand
TCGCCCACTAAAGACGCAGTCGTAATCGGTGACAAGACGAGGATCGAAGTATCGGAAAAGCCGGCCAAGGAAGAGAAAGCCGGGCCGAGAGTGACTTACGAGGACATCGGCGGTCTCTCCGCAGAGATCAAGAAGGTGCGGGAGATGATCGAGCTGCCCATGAAGCACCCCGAACTCTTCGAGCGGCTTGGCGTGGAAGCTCCCAAGGGCGTGCTGCTCTACGGCCCGCCCGGTACCGGCAAGACGCTGCTCGCCAAGGCCCTGGCCTCGGAGACCAATGCTCACTTCGAGACCTTGAGCGGCCCGGAGATCATGTCCAAGTACTACGGCGAGTCCGAGGAGAAGCTGCGCCAGCTCTTCAAGACCGCCGAGGAGCAAGCGCCTTCCATCATCCTCATCGATGAGATCGACTCCATCGCACCCAAGAGAGAAGAGGTAACGGGCGAGGTGGAGCGGCGCGTGGTAGCACAGCTCCTGGCCCTCATGGACGGCATGGAAGCGCGCGGCAAAGTGGTCATCATCGGTGCCACCAATCGGCCCGACTCACTTGATCCGGCACTGAGAAGGCCGGGCAGGTTCGACCGCGAGATCGAGATAGGCGTGCCCAACCGCCAGTCCCGTCTGGAAGTATTGCAGATCCACACCCGCGGCATGCCGCTCTCCAAAGACGTGAACCAGGAGAAGCTGGCCGATGTGACGCACGGATTCGTAGGTGCCGACCTCGCCGCCCTGGCACGCGAAGCGGGCATGAGAGCCATCCGGCGGGTTCTTCCTGAGATCGATCTGCAGGTTGAATCAATACCTGCCGAGACCCTTAACAAGATAGAGGTCAACAATGACGACTTCCAGGACGCTCTGCGGGAGATGGAACCCTCCGCCATGCGTGAGGTCATGGTCGAGTCGCCCAACGTCAAATGGGAAGACATCGGAGGTCTTGACGAGGTAAAGCAGGAGCTGGTGGAGTCGGTGGAGTGGCCGCTGACCTATGCCAAGCTCTTCGCACACATGGACGCCAAGCCGCCCAAGGGAATCCTGCTCTACGGCCCGCCCGGCACCGGCAAGACCATGCTTGCCAAGGCCGTGGCCACAGAGAGCCAGGCCAACTTCATCAGCATCAAGGGCCCGGAGTTCCTGAGCAAGTGGGTGGGCGAGTCGGAAAAGGCCGTGCGCGAGACCTTCCGAAAAGCCCGCCAGGCAGCGCCGTCCGTGGTCTTCCTGGATGAGATCGACTCCATCGCCCCGGCTCGCGGCGGATCGACCAGCGACTCCCACGTCACGGAGCGGGTCATCTCCCAGATCCTGACGGAGCTGGACGGACTCGAGTCCCTGAACAGCGTGATCGTCATCGCCGCCACCAACAGACCGGATATCATCGATTCCGCGTTGCTGCGGCCAGGTCGGTTCGACCGGCTCATCGAGATCGGTCTGCCGGACGAGAAGGCGCGATTGCAGATCCTGAAGATCCACGCCGACAAAAAGCCCCTCGCCGATGACATCTCTCTGGAGGATCTGGCCAAGAAGACCGAGAAGTACTCTGGAGCGGATCTGTCCGCCGTGGTCAACGAAGCGGTGATGCTCGCCATCAGAGAGTGCGTCTTGGGTGGCAAGTCCATGGAGGACGCGAATGTCTGTGACTACAAGATCGAGAAGAAGCACTTCGACGAGGCCATGAAGAAGGTGCATCCTACGGCTGCCGAAGAGGATTTCTACAAGAAGTTCGCCGGGTCTAAGGCGTTCTAAGGCCCTCAAATCATTTTTTTTTTCCTAAATCTGAATTTTATCTATCAAATTTTTTTCTATACAATTTTTGCTTATTTTTCTCCCATATTTCTCACGAGGGTTTGTTTTACATTAGGCATATTTCAGATGCATAATTTGGGTAGTACTCAAAAGTTATATATCCCACTCTCGTTATCATCGTTTATGAGTGAGTTCACGGGCCTTGAGCTGTCTCCTAAAAAAATCGAATATTTAAAATACATCCAGGAACAAAAAGGCCATGTTAAAACGACAGATATCTCCTCTGAGTTCAATGTCGATCCCTCGACCATAACCAAAACGGTAAGCGAATTGTCTGCGGCGGGATTGATCCTGCATCAGCCCTATCGTGGCATCAGCCTCACCGATGAAGGCAAGACCTATGCAGAATTTCTGATAAGGCGACACAGAATCCTGAGCCTCATCCTAACTCATTATGGCCTTTCCGCCGATGAGGCTTGCACTGCCGTCTCAAAGTTTGAGGGTTATGTGCCCAAAGACGTTGTTGACAAGATCTGCTCGTCGCTGGGCCATCCCACGATGGGTGTATGCGGAAAGATACAGCACGATAAATGCTGCTGCCCGTCCGTTGAATGAAGGCGAAAGGTGAATTTGGAAGGTGAGCAATTATAAGCGAATCACAGTTATCAAGCCACATACCGGACCTTGATCTCATCACTTACTACAGCGAGAAGAACCGTTCTTCTTTCTCCAAAATTAGCCCCTGGACCAAGATGGCTGGCCTTGTCGCCATCGTTCTCTTTGTGACCGTGGTGCAAAGCATTCTGCCGCTGATCGCGCTTTACGCGGCCATTTTAGCAGTGTACTGGCGTTCGGGCCTTCCCGTCAAGAGACTATTTCAATGGTATCTTCTTCCGGCAGTCTTTGTCCTGTCGCTGGTCTTCTTGCTGATGTGGAATGAGCCGGGCAGGCCGCTATTCTCGCTCGGATTTCTCGGAATTAGCCTTACTCTGACGGATAACGGATTGATGCTGGTGGTCGGGCTGCTCTTGAAGGCCCTGATCTCCATGACCTATTCCCTGCTCTTCCTCATGACCACGAGATACGCCTATCTATCCGCGATGATCTACCGCATCTTTCCCTCGCCCCTGGACCAGGTATTTCTCATGTCCTACCGATTCATTTTCATAACGCTGAATATGGTGGCATCCATGATGAAGGCCCTGAAGTCTCGCGGCGGAGGGCTGATCAAGGGCATGACGCGCCAAAGCCAGTTGTTTGCGGAGGTCTTTGCCCTGGTCTTCATCAGATCGTTCGACCGGGCGGAGAAGGTAAACAAAGCTATGGAGTCGCGGGGCTACAGCGGCAAGTATGTTGCGGCCACCGGCATTCCTCGACTCGGCGGCATGGATTATGTATTCATCCTCGGAATGCTTCTCGTAGCGGCCTATCCTGTGGTGCTCAGATTCATGGCATAGTGTTTATAGAATCGTGACATTAGAATTTATATTATGAATTACGAATGATCTAGGTGAAGATGATGGCTGTATTTGGCCGAAAAGACGAAGAAAAGTTAATCTGTCATTCCGATCTTGGGCATGATGAGCTCATACACGTGGACTGCGTGAGCCACGTATACCCCGATGGGTCCTTGGGAATTCACAATTTGTGCTTCAAAGTTAGGGAGAGGGAGATCGTTGCCGTATGCGGGGGCAATGGGTCCGGCAAGTCCACGCTTCTTGAGCATCTAAACGGCCTTCTCAATCCCTCGGACGGGTGCGTCTCGGTTCTGGGACGGAGAGTGGATGAGAAGACAAAGAAGTATCTGTGGAAAGATGTCGGAATCGTATTTCAACGGGCCGAGGACCAGCTCTTTGCTCCGACAGTTCTCGATGATGTCATGTTCGGTCCACTGAACATGGGCCTTTCGGTCGACGAGGCCAAAAAAGTGGCGATGGAGTCGCTAAAAGCGGTAGGGGCGGAAGAGCTTGTCAGCAAGATGCCCAATTACCTCAGCGGCGGCCAAAAAAGGCTGGTTTCGATTGCGGGCGTATTTGCCATGAAGCCGAAGGTCATCGCTATGGACGAGCCGACGTCCGACCTTGATCCGAATCATTCCGAGATCATCGAGAACATAATCTTTGAGATGAAAAATAAGTATGGAATCAGCATCGTTATCGCCACCCACGACCTCGACCTCGCCGCCAGGATCGCCGACCGGATCTGCGTCGTGAAGAACGGCTCAATTATCGCCGAGGGCACTCCTGCGGAGATATTTTACAATGAAGCGCTTCTTGAGGAAGCTGGTCTGAGGAAGCCGAAGATCGTGCAGATCTATGATGAATATTGCCAGAGCCGAGGACTGGCAAGAATGCATCGGCCAGTCACACTGCCTGAGCTGGCAGAATGCTTCCGGGAAGGCTAAATGGATGTGTTGGGGGATGAGATGCGGGAATTATGGGTTCGTACCAACGAATTTGGTGTCGCCCCAAGTTTTATATATCTTCCTGAGTCACCCACCAATCGCTGCATTTGGCTGGCAATTCCTGCAGAAAGGTCTGATTAGAGGTCTGATTAATGGCACATATACATCTTGAAGATGGGGCATTCTCGCTGCAATGGACGCTTATTTGGTGGATAATCTCGATTGTCGCAATCGGACTGTGCCTTTACTGGCTGCGCAACGTGAAGAAGGTTGACAACCGGACGATTACCATTGCAGGGCTTCTCACCGCCGCTGCGTTTGCAGTATTTCAGGTAAACATTCCTCTCTTTGGCGGGGTTCACCTCAACCTGACGCCTCTCATCGGCATCCTGGGCGGTCCGGCCATCGGCGGGCTTATCGTTCTCATCGTGAATATTCTGTCTGCTGCCATCGGGCACGGTGGGTGGGGCTTGATCGGGGCAAATGTGCTGGTCAACCTGGTGGAAGTGCTGACCGCCTACGGGATATTCCGCTGGCTGGCCAAGATGAACGTCGGCACCTTCGCGCGGGCGGGCATCGGCACACTGATCGGGCTGCTGCTGGGCAATGTGGTTATGCTTGCCATAATTATCGTATCAGGCGTTCAGGGCGTCACTCAGAGCAGGGCCGATATGCTCTACGGCCTCTCCATCCTGGCCGGGGTCAACATGGCTGTGGCAGTGATTGAGGCATTGATCACCGGATACATCGTTTCCTATATTGAGAGAGTGAGGCCGGACATGCTCGACGGAGGCAGAAAATGATGACGGATAACCTCAATGGCGGCAATGGCAAGGGCCTTGTGATCTTTGGGCTGCTTGTTCTTATTTTCCTCATAATGGGCTTGGCAGCTTACGCAATATCGGGGCACATGGGAATCGAGGACAGGTTCAATAGCGCCGTAGGAATTAGCGGAGAGGTGGAAGAAGAGGAAGGCTCCGGATTCCTCGGATTCAATATCGAAGGCAATCAGCTTCATTACTTGATTATCTTTGCAGCTTTGGTCATTCTATGTGCAGTTTTATACCTAAAATTCAAACTGTAGAATTATCAAAGAACAATCCACGCGCAAACCAAAGAGCAATCCACGAACAACCAAAGAACAGTTAACTTCTTCAAAGAACATAAACGTCAAAGAATCCGCCGGATAGCCTTAATATGTGGCAGGAAAAATCTACATAAAGATGAAGCCGATCTTCCCGCTCCTCTGCGCATTTGCCGTCATCGTGTCGCTGGGATGCGGAGAAGATCTCATATTTTTCGCGGACGATCACTACAAAGCGGTCGGAATGCCGGAAATTGTCGCGTCAGTCGCTGATCCATCGCTCGACGCGGGCGAGGATGTTCTGGTTGTGACGCTCGCCAACAACGGGCGGCTGGAGGAGCTGATACCCATCAGCGGCAACGGCTCAAAAGAGGATATCTCCAGAGAGATGGCGGAGGAGACGCACAGCGTCGACGCTCTGGACATCACGGCCACGCTGGCGGGGGCCGGACCGATCCGTGTTGATTCCGGGCCGCAGCATTTTGAATCCCTTCCCGCCGGCGCGCTCGCAAGCGTGGCATTCAACCTGACAGTCAGCGGCGGCGAGGGCGGCGGGATCAGTCTTCCTCTTCGCCTGGATTATGAGCGCCAGGTGGATGTGAGCGTGAGCGACGGTGAGGTCTCGCCGCTCCTGTTGCCCGACAACGTCACTCTTGAGGTTAAAGTGCTGGCACCTTCATTTGGGCCGTTGAGGGTCCTGGGGATGAAATCGGATCTGGCTCCGGGAAAGAGCGGCGACCTGATGATCGTGATCAAGAATGATGGAGCGGAGGATCTTCACAATTGCTCTGCCACTCTTGAAGTCGCGCCGCCTTTTCGTTGGGACGGCACCGGTGGCAAAGAGTCTTTCCTGGGATACATAAATTCTGGAGCACTGGCCGTGGCCGCGTTCTCTGTGAGCGTGGAAGGCGACGCAGCATTGCAGGAATACCAGTTGGGATGCCGTGTCAATTCAAGGGAAGGCCGGTTCTTGCTCTCTTTTCCACTAGCTCTTGATGCCGGTGATGGCAGCTTCTGGCAGCAGTTCATGATTGCTGCGGTCGTATTTGCCGTCGTAGCAGGGGCGGCAATTATATTCATAAAGCGGAAGGATCTGCTCCGGCGTCGCAGGAGAAGATGGTAGAAACAATGGCAAAACAAGCTGTCCAGGCCAATGGGATCTGCAAGAGCTACAAGGGATTCTTCACAAAGGCCACAATGGTCTTAAAAAACATATCGCTGGAGATCGACGAGGGTGAGATCTTCGGCCTGCTCGGACCGAACGGCTCAGGAAAGACTACGCTCATCTCCATCTTCTCCACACTGATCTATCCAGAGCTTGGAAGCCTGCGCATCCTGGGGCTGGACGGGCAAAAGGATCGGGACCAGATTCGCAAATTGATCAACATCAGCACTGCCAAGCCCAACTTTCCCTGGAGCCTGACGGTGAAAGAGAACCTGCGCCATTATGGCATGCTCTATGGCCTTTACGGTTCCGGGCTCGCTCGGATCGTCAGCGACCAGATCGATGCCTTCGAGCTGAATGATTTCCAGGATATGAAGTTCGAGGATCTCTCCACCGGCTTGAAGCAGAGGCTGTCTCTTGCCAAGGCCATGCTCAACAGCCCTCGCCTGCTGTTTCTGGATGAACCCACCACTGGGCTTGATCCTGATATCTCCCTGAAGACCAGGCTCCTCATCCAGAGAATTCATAAAGAGCAGAACATCTCCGTGCTCCTGTCCACCCACTACATGCCGGAAGCGGAGATGCTGTGCGACCGAATTGCGTTCCTGCGCAAAGGCGAGATCGTGGCTCTGGACACGCCCCAGAACTTGAAGAACCATCTGGGCCTGGGGGAGAAAGTCATTGTGCAATTCCTGGGGCAGGTGGACACTGCTGAGATAGAAAAGGTGCCTGGTGTCCTCAGTGTCTCCTCCGTGCCCGGAAAGGCGGAAATCACCATCGATCGCAACGCCGATAGTCTTGACAGAATCGTCAAGCTCTTCGCGCGAGCAAAGATTCTGGATATCAGCATAAAGGAACCCGATCTGGAGGATGTGTTCATTGAATTGGCGCGGTAAGTTGAACAAATACCTGGCCTCGGCTTACAAGAACTGGATCATCTCCAAGAGGAATATCTTCACAGTCTTCGAGCTGTTCTTCTGGCCCATGATCAGCCTTCTCTCCATCGGCCTGCTGACGCGCTTCCTGAAGGTGGACGAGGGAATGGGCTCCTTCCTGCTGGTGGGTGCCATCGCGCTGACCATTTTGCAGGTGGCGCAGATCGATGTGGCCTACGTCCTCCTGTTCGACATGTGGTCCAAGAGCATCAAGAACACCTTCATCGCCCCGGTGCATAGTTACCATCTGGTCTTCGGAGCCCTGCTCTTCGGCATCCTGCGCGGGAGTGTGGTTTTCTTGATCCTGGTGGTCGTCAGCCGCTACCTCTTCGGCTTCAATTTCCTGGCGGGAGGCCCGGTTCCAGTGATCATTTTTTTGGCGGGAGTATTTGCCACAGCCGCCGTCATCGGCATCGCCGTCTGCATCTCCATCCTCACCTTCGGCCAGAAGGCGGATGTTGCTGCCTGGAGTCTGAGCGGCCTGATACTGCTCTTCAGCGGAATTTACTATCCAATCGATGTGCTGCCAGCGTCGCTGCAGGTAGTTGCCAGAGCCATTCCCTTGACTTACTTCCTGGAATACTACAGATCGGTATTTATTCCCGAACCGCATAATTTAGCAGTTGGAGCGTTGCTTGCGGCGTTTTACTTGATCGCGGGCCTGATACTCTTCGACCGTGCCATTGAACGGGCCAGAAGAACGGGAATCATGCTGAGACTGTCGGAGTAGCCGGTGAACCGGATGGTCGAACAAGGATGATCAAATCTCAATGATCAAATCTAAAACGATCGAATAAGGATGACGGAACTGCCCGCAAAGCGCGAAATCAAAACAAAGAAATGATATCTGATGCAAACAATCTGAGGCTTGAATTGTGATTGAAGGCATGATCGGGAAAGTTTCTCTGGGTGACTGCTATCCCGTGAGAATGATGGGCATAATCAATCTCAGCCGGGAGTCGTTTTACAAGGGCTCGGTCGTCGGACCGAACGATGTTCTCTCCCAGGCTCTGTCCATGCAGGAAGAAGGAGCGGACATGATCGACCTTGGGTCCGTTTCCACAGCGCCGGGATCGCCTGCCGTTAGCGAATCCGAAGAGTTGGCCCGGCTCATTCCCGCCCTGAAGG
>RPOO01000130.1 GCA_003857025.1 Methanothrix sp. | reverse complement strand
CGGGCCTGCGGGCGCGCTCGCGCTCACTCACGCATCCACGTGGTTTACTCAGATCCAGTGATAGTAGCCGTGAATCCCCGTGCCCGTGACCTCGTCAAACTCTTCCAGCTCGCATCCGCAGATCTGGCAGGTCTCCCCGTCGGGAACCTCGATCTCGGCATCGTTACAGAGAACTATAACCATTCCCCCGCCTTTTGGCGGTCAAGAGCCATTAAGCTTTCCGGGATCATTCATATCTTTGGCTTTTCATAACTTTTGTGAAAGCCTATAAATTTCAGCGGAATCGATAAATTCATAACGCTCCTCGAATGGATAAGCATAATTGCAGAGGTGTACCTAAATTGAAGATAATCGGTCTTGCCGATTCAGAAGTTGAATCAAATCTGCGCGGCGCGGGCATTGGAATGTCCGTCACTGAAGCGCGCTCCATTGCTGAGGTGCTGGGCCGAGACCCAAGCATCACCGAATTGTTCTGCTATGATGCCATGTGGTCCGAGCACTGCTCCTACAAGAGCAGCCGCGCCACACTCAAGGAGTTCATGCCCACCGACGGCCCCAACGTGGTTATGGGCCCGGTGGAGGACTCCGGAATCGTTGCCATCGACGACAAGTGGTGCGTTGTCATCTCCCACGAGAGCCACAACCACCCCAGCCAAATCCTGCCAACGAAGGGGCGGCAACCGGCATCGGCGGCATCGTCCGCGACGTGAACTGCATGGGTGCAACCGTGGTCGCCACCGCCGACCCGCTGCGCTTCGGCGATCCCTTCGGCCCCAAGGCCAACAAGGTGCGCTGGGTCGCGGAAGGCGTGGTGGACGGAATCTGGCAGTACGGCAATGCCCTCGGCGTGCCCAACATGGCTGGAGATATCGTGTTCAATGAGAGCTTCGACGACAACTGCCTGGTGAACGTCGTGTCGCTGGGGATCGTCCGCCGCGACCAGATCATCCGCTCGCGCGCACCCCCAGCCGCAGGCGAGGGAGGCTACGACGTGATCCTCATCGGCAAACCGACAGACTCCAGCGGCCTTGGCGGCGTGACCTTCGCCTCCGAAGCCCTGCGAGAGGAAGACGAGGAGACCAACCGCGGCGCGGTGCAAATCCCCGATCCCTTCCTGAAAAACGTGCTCTTCAAGGCCAACGACGACCTCTTCCGGCTGGTCCGCGAAGAGGGAATCGAGATCGGCTTCAAGGACCTGGGCGGGGGCGGCTTCACCTGCGCCACATCCGAGATGGGGGCCGCAGGCGGCTTCGGCATGGAGATCAACCTGGACGACCTGCACAAAGCCGACGACTTCCCGCCTGAGGTTCTCAGCATCGCCGAGACCCAGGAGCGCTTCCTGATAGTCTCGCCTCCGGAACTGCGCGAGAGAATCCTCAAGATCTACAACGAGCACTGGGACCTGCCCAACGTCTACGAGGGCGCAAGAGCCAGCGTTGTCGGCAAGATCAATACCGGCGACAGATTTACGGTCAGCCACAAGGGCGAGATCGTCTGCGATGTGCCCATCCAGCACCTCACCGGCGGCATCAGATACCAGCGCGAGGAAAAGGCCCGCGTAATCGAGCTGACCGAGCCCGATATCCCGGAGCCCGCGGACTACAACCAGGTCCTGCTCAAGATCCTCAAGTCTCCCAACATCGCTTCCCGCGAGCATGTCTACAGGTATTACGACACGGAAGTCATGGGAAATACCGTCATCCGACCTGGCGAGGCCGATGCCGGTCTGATCGCACCCGTGCGCGGCGAGAACTTCGGCGTGGCGCTGGCAGTGGACTCCAATCCCTTCTACGGCAGAATCAGTCCCTACTGGGGCGGAGCAACAGCCGTGGCCGAGGCCATGCGCAACGTCGCCGCCATCGGAGCTGTGCCATCCACCGTCACCGATTGTCTGAACTACGGAAATCCCGAAAAGCCTGAGGCATTCTGGGAGTTCCGGGAAGGCGTCAAGGGCCTTTCCCAGGCCTGCAAAGACCTGTGGCTGAAGGGCCACATGGGCCAGGCAGTTCCCATCGTCTCCGGAAATGTGAGCTTCTACAACGAATCGCCGCAAGGCTCGGTGGACCCATCCCCGGTCATCGCCTGCGTCGGCATCATCAAGGACATCGGCAAAGCCATCACCCAGGAACTGAAGGCCGCAGGAGACAAGCTCTTCCTCATCGGCCCCAGGTTCGATGAGTTGGGCGGATCGGAGTACTACAAGACCATCTTCAACGTCACCGGAGCCAATGTCCCCATCGTCCGCTTCGACCTGGAGAGGAACATGATCTATGCCGTCATCGATGCCATAGATGAAGGACTCCTGGCGGCGGCCCACGACATCTCCAACGGCGGCCTTGCGGCTACTGTCTCTGAGATGGCATTAACCCGGCCCGCTAAGCTCGGCTTTGAGATTGACCTCGAAAAAGCTCTGGGCATAGGTGCGTCGGCGAGCATGAGGACGGACAAGATCCTCTTCTCCGAGTCCTCCGGCTTCGTCCTGGAAGCCAAACCAGGAAAAGAGGAGCGGTTGCTGGAAATCTTGAGAGGCTATTGTCTTGATCCGATGGAGATAGGAATCGTAACAAAGAAACGAAGGATTGTCATGAAGAGAGCGAGCGAGACCGTTGCCGACATCGACCTGGATGAGGCGAGAGCTGCTTGGACCAGCGGCCTTGCGGAGGCGATGAGATGAAGATAGCAGTTATGCAGTTCCCTGGAACGAACTGCGAGCATGAAACCCTTGTGGCGGTAAAGGCTGTGGGAATGGATGGAGAGATCTTCCGCTGGAACAGATCGGAGGGAGAGCTATCCGGCTTTGACGGATTCTTCATTCCCGGTGGCTTCTCCTACCAGGACCGCATCCGCGCCGGAGTCATCGCTTCCAAGGAGCCGGTCATGCAGGCCCTGTTAGAGGAAGCGGCCAAGGGCAAGCCCATCGTCGGCATCTGCAACGGCTTCCAGATCCTGGTCGAGTCCGGCCTCCTGCCGGGCACGGGCAAGATCGACATGGCCCTGGCCCAGAATGTGATGGTCTCCAAGGGAAAGATCGTGCGCCGCGGCTACTACTGCGACTGGGTCAATCTGCGCCACGATGCACCTTCCAAAAGGTGCAGCGGCTCCTTCATCATGGAGCAGGGCAGCCTTCTCAAGATCCCCATCGCCCATGGCGAGGGAAACCTGGTTACGACAACGCCAAAGCTCATCGAAAGGCTCAATGAACAGGAGCAGGTTGTCTTCCGCTACTGCGACAGGAACGGACGCGTCATAAACGAGTTCCCGGTCAATGTGAACGGCAGCACCCAGAGCATCGCCGCCATCTGCAATCCGGAAGGAAACGTACTGGGAATGATGCCCCACCCGGAGCGGTCGTTCTTCGCCTGGCAGCTTCCTTCCTTCGATCCCCGCAAGCAGCGGCCCGATGCAGCGGGACCGGGCAGGCGCATCTTTGAGTCTGTCAAGCGTTACATCGAGGTGAGCGCATGAGCCAAAAGATCAATCTGCGTGTCTGGCTTAAAATCCCGGATGCTGAAGCCGCCACCGTGAAGAATACCTTGGCCCGAAGGTTCGGCTATGCCGACATCCTGAACGATGTCAAGAAGGAGCGCCTCTTCAGCATCGAGGTCGACTGCGGAGACGTCGAGGAGCTGGCCAGGAGCTTTGCCAAGGAGCTTGTGAACGAGAATAAGGAGAGCTGCAAGATCCTCATCGACGAGCTGAATTTTGAAGAGGGCTATGTTCCGGTAAAGGTCTCACTGAAAATCGAAGATGGCGAGGCCATCTCCACGCGGGAGCGGCTGCGGAGCCGCCTTGGCTTCACCAATGTTGTGGATGTCAAGAAGGCTACCATCTGGAAGCTGTACCTGGGCGGCATGGACCCGGAGCTGCGGGCCAAGAAGATCGCCGAAGAACTGCTCATAAACCCGCATAAGGATACTTTCGAGATAACCAGCAGGATGGGATAAAAGCAAAAACCATCCAAACTGCAGCTGAAGGCCGCAAAGCACCAGGGCCTTCAGCCGCTCATGAATCTTTTTTCGCGTTTCAGCTTGTTTTCTTATTAATGCAATTTGCTTGGCTGCAATTTGCCAAGCTGCATTCGGTCGAGTTCATATTTGTCTTTCGTCAAGCGTTGTTCAGTCTTGGTTAGGAAGGTGATCTGCAATCCAATGCATGATGAAAATGAGTTGATTGGAAGAAGACTAATTGGAAAATCGGTTGAATAATCACGAATAGAATAGAGATTGGATGAAGAAAGGAGGAGCCGGATCGGGCCGGCTCCCCGGTACTGACATGCGTTTTTTCTTAGACGGTAACCTTGCTCCTGGCGATATACTTGATAAGCTCCGGGCCGAGCCTGGCTTTCTTCTGGACCTGATTGGCCACATCGTCCAGAGTCGCTCCGCTGGCGGCGAGATTTTGAATCTCTTCCATAGTGGCATCATCCACGGAGAAGTACTCGTCGAGGTCCTTTCTGTGGCCCCAGACGTCGCCTTCCAGAAGCTCAATGCCCTGCATGTCCAGGAAGACCTGGATGGCATTTGACATGGTTTTGCGGTAGGAGGGAGGTACCTGAATCATCCTCAACCGGGGACATCTTTGCATCAGATTGAGGAAATCAACGTTGCTGGCCCGGAAGGCCAGGTGGATCAATTTCTCGTTGGGGTTCAGGTTCGGGATTTCCGTTCTTGCGCTGACAACTCTAAGTCTCATTCAAACACACCACTGATTGTAATGCCTCCGTATTATTAATAGACACTTGCACTGCACACTTTCGTATAAATCGATTACAATAGAGCAAATTTAGGCAAGAAATTAGTTTGTGAGTTGCAGTTGAGGTTATGAAAAATCCTTCATTTCAGGGAGCATGCAGCAGCCAAAAGAACTCCTTGGAAGAGATGCCAACTCTCGATAAAACAGAAACTACACAAGAGGCGTTCTTTATCTCAAGCTGCCGCAGCAATCTGAAGATCATGCGATAAGCTTGATCTAAAGAATATCTCATCGCCTCATGGGCAAAAAGGATGAAAAAGGAGTGAGGTTTTCGCCTCCAGGACCCAAAGGCAGCATTTTGAAGTACCGCTGGAAGTAGCGAATATTTTGATTGAAATCCATTATATCATGCGTGAATACGATAGGAACAACATGACAGGCGCAAACAATACAGGCACGAATATAACGAGCATGTGCCGCACTAAAGACGAATCTGCCGAAATGATGTCAATTGGGGTACCATTCTATTATCGGCTTCGCACCAGCTTCGCGAATTTGTCGTTTGATTGAAGGTTTTTTATTGGATTGCAGCCCAATCGCTTTTTGATTCGAATTATCGGGCTATGGAGGAAGGATTGAAAACGTCAATCTCCATTAAGAAGCTGTCGCAGCCAATTTTCTGATTATTTATAATATCATTTCCAAAAACAAAAAAGCATTTTCAGCAGATCATCTAAATATTATCTCTACAAATCTGAATCATCAAATAAAAAATGAATTGCCGCAAAATATTTGAAAAATCTAAAAATAAAAATTATTCTCAAAAATTTAAAATATTCTCACTATACATAGCCCATCAGCTTTATATAACTCGTCCGAGGTTGTGCTGGAGAATCAAGATCGCTTTGGCGATCCCCCGAGTTCGATTGGTACTGCAATCATGCGCTGCCTCGGCATGGAACCGGGCGGGAAAGAGCATGAATTGGTAATAGATGAACAGGATAATTTCCGCGTTCCAATTTGAAGGGCGAAGGGGTTTTAAATAAGAGGGACCGTATAGGAGAAGATCTTCATGGGCAGGGTAAAGCTAACTGACACGGTTTTTAGGGATGCTCACCAATCTCTTCTGGCTACCAGGATGAGGACCAGGGATATGCTACCCATCGCGGAGAAGATGGATCAGGTCGGATTCTTCTCTCTGGAGATGTGGGGCGGAGCAACGTTCGATACCTGCATTCGGTACCTGAACGAAGATCCCTGGGAGAGGCTGCGGGCGCTAAAGAAGGCTATGCCGAATACACCCATGCAGATGCTGCTGCGCGGGCAGAATCTGGTTGGGTACAGGCATTACGCCGATGATGTGGTGGACAAATTCGTGGAGAAATCAGCCACGAACGGCGTCGATATCTTCAGGATCTTCGATGCAGTTAACGATATTCGCAATATGGAGCGATCCATCAAGGCCGCCAAGAAAATGGAAAAGCATGTGCAGGGCGGTATCAGCTACACCATTAGCCCCGTTCATTCCAATCAGCAGTTTGCACAATTTGCCGTCAAACTGGCTGAGCTGGGCTGCGACTCCATCTGCATCAAGGATATGGCCGGGCTGATAACTCCCCAGAATGCTTACGATCTGATTCGCGAGATCAAGAAAGAGGTCAGCTTGCCTGTGAATTTGCATACTCACTGCACCAGCGGTATGGCTCAGATGAGCTATTTCCACGCCTGCCAGGCGGGAGTGGACATCCTGGACACCGCCATGTCGCCCCTCTCCGGCGGCAGCTCTCAGCCCGCCACGGAAAGCCTGGTGGCATCACTGCAGGGCACATCCTACGATACCGGACTTGACCTGGAGCTTCTGACCGAGATCAAGAGGTACTTCGAGAAGATCATGGAGATCTATGCCCCTGTCTTCAATCCCATAACAGCTCGCGTGGACACCAATGTCCTGATCTATCAGGTTCCCGGCGGTATGCTCTCCAACCTCGTCTCCCAGCTCATCGAGCAGAAGGCTATGGATAAATGGGAGGATGTGCTGGCTGAGGTGCCAAGGGTTAGGAAGGACCTCGGATATCCGCCCCTGGTCACGCCCACCAGCCAGATCGTGGGCACTCAGGCCGTCCTGAACGTCATTACCGGCGATCGGTACAAGATGGTCCCGAAAGAGGTCAAGGACTACGTCAAGGGCCTCTACGGAAAGTCTCCAGCCATGATTGACCCCAAGGTGAGGCTCAAGGTGCTCTGCGACGAGGAGCCCATCACCGTGCGGCCTGCAGATCTGCTTGCCCCTGAGTACGGCAACGCCAAGAAAGCGGTCGATGCCCTGGGAATCGCCAAGCAGGAAGAAGACTATCTCACTTATGCTCTTTACCCACAGGTGGCTCTCAAGTTCTTGCAGGGCACAGCCGTGGAAGAACCGCTCGTCAAGAAGCAGGCGGCTGCGCAGGCATCCGTCTCTCTCAAGGCGGAGCCGATAGCCCTGAATGTGGAGATCGACGGCGAGTCCTATCTGGTCAAGGTCGCTCCTGCCGGAATGACCCTCCAGGAAGCTCAGCCCAAAGCACCCACCGACGGAGTCACCGTGCCCATGCAGGGTGTGGTCATCCGCTACATAGTAAAGAAAGGTGCCAAGGTCGCCAAGGGTGACGCAGTGGCGGTTCTGGAGGCCATGAAGATGGAGCAGAACATCTTCGCCAACAAGGACGGAGCAATCAAAGAGATCTACATCAAAGAGGGCACCACCGTCGCACCGGGCGACGTGCTGATGGCCATCGAGTAGGGGCCGGTCTTTTCCCCGCCCCTCTTCAATTTTCTTCTCTTTGATTTAATTCTTGAACTTCATTTTCGGTTCCATCCTAACAAATATTTATGTTTATATTTTTATATTATTTTAAGGTCGAAGCTCAACAAAACAGATAAAAACATGATGCACATCAAGCACTCTTGAAGAGGTATGAGAAGTGACAGTTAAAAGAGAACAGGTGCTTATTGAGGCTCTGCCTTACATTCGCGAGTTCTACGATTCCATCATGGTCTTCAAGATCGGCGGCTCGATCATGTCCGACCGCACTGTGCTGGAGGACTTCATTCAGGATGTGGTGCTCCTGCGCTACATCGGCATTCACCCCATCATCGTGCACGGCGGCGGCCCGGAGATCTCGCAGGCCATGGAGAGGTTCGGCAAGAAGGCCGAGTTCGTGGGCGGCCTGCGCGTGACCGACCGCGAGACGCTGGGCATTGCCCGCATGGTTCTGCTCGGCAACATCAACGCGGAGCTGGTCAACCTCATCGGCAAGCACGGCGGCAAGGGCATCGGCCTCTCCGGCCAGGACGGCATGTTCCTGAAGGCCCGCAAGAAGGCTCCCGTGAAGGTGCAGGGCAAGGACCCGGTGGACCTCGGATTCGTGGGCGATGTGGAAAAGGTTGATCCGGAGATCCTCATGATCATGGCCGGCAAGGGCTACATCCCCGTCATCTCACCCATCGCGGCGGATAATGAAGGCAACAACCTGAACGTCAATGCCGATACAGTGGCCGGAGCCGTGGCAGTAGCTATGCGGGCCAAGAAGCTCTTCTCCATAACCGATGTGGAGGGCGTGCGCATGAATCCGGACGATCCGGCCAGCGTCATCTCCGAGTTTCCGGCATCCGACTTCGACCGGCTGGTAGCGGAGGGCATCATAAAGGGCGGCATGATCCCGAATGTGGAGGCGTGCGTTCGCGTGGTGAAGGATGGAGTGGACAAAGCGCATATAATCGACGGGCGGACGCATCACGCCATTCTG
>RPOO01000129.1 GCA_003857025.1 Methanothrix sp. | reverse complement strand
GATCTTGAGCGATGACTTGAGTGCAAGGATTGTTCCCCAATGACATTCTATCGGCCCACTGCCATTGATAATATGGTTCTTTTTTGCATATTTTTTAGCATATGTATGATCTTATCGAGTTTTGGGGCATATGCCTACGATGGCAATACGACAATCGAGGTCCATAACCAGACCAATCTCAGCAATAAAATTCTAACCGGAATCAATTTGAGCGGTGCTTATCTGAGCGACTCCGATCTATCTCGTGCAAATCTTACAGATTCCGATCTGTTGCATGCTCTTTTGAAGTCGTCACGGCTCGTCGGCACGAACTTAAGCCGAACGAGACTGAGAGAGACGGATCTGTCAGATGCGGAATTGATCGAGGCAGATCTATCATATGCAGATCTGACAAGGGCTTACCTTAATAAAACAAACCTTCAGAAGTCCGATTTGACAGGAACGGCTCTGGTCGGCACGCAAATCATTGATTCGGATCTCGAATTTACTGCATCTGCCGGAGCAGATCTGAGAAGAGCCAATATCACCAATTCAACACTTCTCGGAGCAAAACTCAGTGATGCAAATCTCGCTCTTGTAATTATAAGCAACTCTAATCTATCAAGGACCAATTTAAGCGAAGCGAGTCTAAAGGAAGCTAAGCTGTCCCAAATCAATATGAGCGGCTCAAGTCTCCACTATGCGGATCTGACAAGAGCTTGCCTTGATAAAACAAACCTTCAGAAGTCTGATTTAACGGGAACGGCTCTGGTCGGAGCAGAAATCGTAGATTCGGATCTCAGCTCGGCTGCAATTGGCGGGGCGGATCTGAGAAGAGCCAATATCACCAATTCGACGCTTCTTGGAGCAAAACTTAGCGAGGCAAATCTCGCTCTTGCAATTATCAGCAACTCAAATCTATCGAAGACCGATCTCGGCGAGGCAAGTCTCAAGGAAGCTAAGCTATCCAAAATCGATATGGTCGGCTCAAATCTCAGCTATGCGGATCTGACAAGGGTTTACATAAACAGAACGAACCTCCATCGGTCTAATTTTACCGGAACGGCTCTGGTCGGAGCAGAAATCGTCGATTCGGATCTTGCATTTGCTATATTTGCCGATGCGGATCTGAGGAGATGCTATATTGCCAATTCGACGCTTTTTGGAGCAAAACTTAGCAAGGCAAATCTCGCTCTTGCGATTATCAGCAACTCAAATCTATCAAAGACCGATCTCGGCGAAGCAAATCTCAAGGAAGCTAAACTGTCTAAAATTGAGTTGGTCGGTTCAAATCTCAAGGGAGCGGACTGCACCGGCATAACAATAGAGGAGGCAAACCTGAGCGGCGCGGACCTCACAGGAGCAAGGCTTGTAAACGCCAATATGAATAGCATAGATATCATGGGCGCATATCTGGTTAATGCGAATATGCAGGGCGCGCGTCTGAACTATGCAAACCTGAGCGGTTGCTATCTTTACAACGGCATATTTGCCAGAGCCGAGTTCTCCGGGGCCGACCTGAGAGGAACAGATCTCAGCGGCTCAGACCTTGCCAGAACACGCATGATGTGGGCAGACCTGGGAAGAGCAAATCTGAATGACGCTAAGCTCGACTACTCAGATCTTACGGGCGCGAACCTGACCGGAGCAACCCTGCAAAGAGCAACCTTCGCGAACGCAGTCATGGAGGGTGCCATCCTCCGTCAGGCGGATATGAAGGGCATCAGGCTAAGTGATAATAAATTCGACAGAACGGATATGAGCCATTCGGACCTGAGAAAGGATTATTTCCAGGACACGGTGTTCGTGAATGTCGATTTGAGCTATGCGGATCTGAGAGGAGCAACCCTTGAAGATTGCAGACTGTTGCACGTTAATCTAACAGGCGCGGACCTCACAGGAGCAAGCCTAAAAAATATGATACTGAAGGATGTAAATTTTAGGGGTGCGGATCTGACAAGAGCAGAACTCGACAATGCCACCATTAAACAGATTGTCGAAGGCAGTGCGAACGCAGATATAAATCTCGATGGCGCGATCCTGAGCAGCGATTTAAAAAATGATTTGAAAATCAAGTGAAAAAGCCCCAAGCACAAGGCTGAGCTTATGCGCATTCACTCTATTCAGCGACGATAATGCTGGCAGTCTGAGCGATAATATTGACCTCGGCCAGTTTGCCCTCCACTTCCTTGGAGTCGCCGAAGATGCCTTCCATCAGCACTTTGCCGTCCCGGACGGTCAGCCTGACCACGCCGTCCATTACCTTCTCGCGAGCATCGCCTTTGATGGCATAGACGGAAAGTTCGCACATGAAAACACCTGATAATAATAAGGCGGACCCGGCGGGATTCGAACCCGCGACCCCCGGGTTAGAAGCCCGGTGCTATATCCTGGCTAAGCCACGGGTCCGCTTAAACTGTTTAGCCGCCCTTGGGCGGCATCTGTCCGAGAGACATCTTGAGCTGCTCCTGAAGCTGAGTAAACCGGCCCTGAATGCGTTCCTCTTGCTTGGCCATGGTCTTCAGTCGCAGATCCATCATATCCTTTCTCTCTTTGAGCTCTTCCGTCAGCTTCAGCTTATCAGCCCTGAAGAGTAGTTCGCCGACGCTCTTGTATATAACTGCATCGTCTGCGCTCTTCTCCAATTCCTTTAGCGCCGCCTCGGTCTCGCGGATCAGACCCTCGATCTGAGTCTTCTGGGTCATAACGGCCTGCGCCTGCTGCTGGAGCTGCTGGAGCTGTGCCAACTGATTCTGTATCTGGGGAGGCAATTCGCCACTCATATATTCACCATCTCAAACGCGATCTTGACCAACCTTATCCAGGTATTTAAGGCTGCCCGGAGGGAGACGACATCATCGCCCCGGACCAACAATCTAAGTGCGCCCTCGCATAGGTGCATCTCGACATTGGATCTATGAAGTTCGTCATCCAGTTCCGGCCCAAGCGCCCGATAAATCGCATCCGGCTCTGGAGTCTCGAAGACAAACTCTGCACAGCCTAACATATCTTCAGCCTGAATTTGGCTTCATCCTCATCCACGAAATCGATCTCGCCAGATGCAACAACCAGGGCACGCAACGGCTGATGCGCGAGCGATTCCTGCCATTCCAGTTCGAAGAACCGGGCTATCGGCAGGGCTTCCTCCATCCGGCCCGTCACTACCGAGACGATCTTTTTTGAGCGTCCCTTGGCGGGCATGGGCTCGAGAACAACCTTGAAGGACAATTGCTCATCCAAACCGTTGGAACGCTTGACAAGCCCGCGAGGATTGCCGTGATCCTCAACCACCACAAGCCAGGTGTCGTCATCACTTGGACTTTGCTTTCCCCGATTCACATAAGGAACGGAGAGGAATAAGGCCAGAGCCTTTCCCAATCTCCTCGCTTTTGCGGACGGGTCTCGCGATGTGGTGACTAGCATCAACTAAGCATCACACGGCAAACATCTTTTTGACCGTAGTGGGCCGCTCCTTCATCAGGATGCGATGCCCACAGTAAGGACAGCGAATGCCGCTGTACTCGTAGTCTACCTCTACGGTCTTCTTGCATCTGGTGCACTTGTAAGCCATTTTTTACTCAGCCTCAAGAACCTTCTTGAGAGAACGCTGCACAGAGCGGCCTAAAGAAGTCTCGGGAATGAAACAGCCGCCTGCAAAGGTGTAGCCGCACTTGCTGCAAGTCCATATGGCTGTGCTCTCTCTGCTTACCTTCGTTCTTCCGCACTGGGGGCAGTCGTACAGCGCCCTGGTCTTCTCCTCCATGTCCGCCACGAGCTTTCGTGACTTGCGGCCATATCTGGGGCCAAACCTAGCTGCCGACCTGCTTTTTCTTCCTTTTGTAGTCTGCTTAGCCATGATGATTACTTCCGATTACTATCAAATTATGCAATTGATCAACGAATTATGCTTCCAGAAACTTTTCCCGGATTTCTCTTGCCTTCTCACATGCTATATCAACAATGCGGTAGATCTGCTCGGGTTTCAGCAGTCCTTTGCCGCTCTTTTGCATGCCGCAAATCTCGCCCTTGGCCGTGGTGATGACAGTCAACTTGGTGTTGGCTATCGATTCCTCATCCACGCCCGGATCAAACATCAACACATCGCTGAACTCGATTGCAGTCGTAGCGACGGGTATGTCGTTAATCGGCAGCATGTAGTCCTCGCCCAGGCCGAACCTGCTGGCGGGAACTTTTGTCGAGAGCAGCGCAGCGATGGCTCCCAGAGATGCCGCATCCAGGATATTTCCGCAGTCATCCAGGATATGCACATCTATGAATATGATCCAAACCTGCTTACCGGGAACGATGCATAGCGCTTCCAGGTCCACGGCCTTGGATTCGCGCACGCCTCTGTCCACCACGCGCGCCAGTTCGATTCCCACTTCATTAGGCGGGCCCGGCTCGAAGTTTGGTGAAGCCAGCGGCACCAGCTCGGCATTGGTGATAATGACGCCGCGGTTGGGCGTATCCTGGAAGGGCTCTCCCGGCTGCATCTTGATGCCCACCAGAACCTGGCTTGATCCCAATTTCACAAGCGCGCTTCCCTCTGCCTTGCGGATCACGTCTCGCTCGATGGAGATCTCGCGATACTGGTCAAAGGTACGGCCGTCCACTCTCTCGCCCTTGAGGAGCAGGTTGTATATGAAATCCTTGCGGATCTCGGAGATAACGCTACTCACAGGCCTTCACCTCAATCGTGGATGCCTCAAGCTTGCCGTATTTCTCCACCAGAGCCGCTCTCTGCATCTCGTAGATATCCCTCGCACCTTTCATAGCCATCTCCACTGCCTGATGGAATTCATCAGGGCTCAGACCGCCGTCCATCTGCATCAGAGTGATGTCCCCGCCCGGGGTCATAGCGATGGGTAAATCGGCCTGGCCGAAGTTGTCCTCTTCTTTCATCGGATCCAGGACAATGGTATCTGCTACCTTTCCGGCGGCACAGGAGCTGATCATGCTCTTCATGGGAATCCCGGCATCTGCCAGGGCCACAGCCGCCGCATTTATTCCGGCAGTCCTGGTTCCGGCGTCCGCCTGCAAGACCTCCACAAAGACATCGATCACCGAGCGCGGGAAGTAGCTGGTCATGATCACGGGCTCCAAAGCCTCGCGACTTACCTTGGAAAGCTCGTAAGACCTGCGATCCGGACCCGGCCGCTTGCGCTCCTCCACAGAGAATGAGGCCATGTTGTATCTGTAGCGTACAATAGCCCTAGTGACTTCCTGCAGGTGCCTGGGGTGAACCTCCCTCGGTCCATAAACCGCGGCGATGACCTTGTTTCCACCCATCTCAATATAACATGAGCCGTCGGCTCTTGCCAGAACACCCACCTCGATCCTTATGGGCCGGAGCTGATCCGCCCTTCGGCCATCCAGGCGCAGTCCGTCTTTAAAAAATGATATATCACTTTTATCCATAGCGATCAACTTCTGGCCCCTTTCTCGTCCTTGAGGAAGGCCACAATCCTATCCGTCAAACCGTTGGTGTGAGCTTCCTTTTCAATCAAGTGAATGGTCTTGAGGGCCAGATCCGTATCTTCTGCTCCTCCGTTGATCCATATTCGTCCGTTCTGACCAACGAAGATGTTGCAGTTCACCTCTTTCTTCAGCATGCTGATCATGGAGCCGCCCTTGCCGATGAGCCTCGGAACGCGGGTATGGCTGATTTCAATGACCTGGCCGGTCATGATCTTTCCGAGCTTGCGGTCATTCAAGGTGAGTTCCACCTTCATAGTGGAGTCCACATCCTTCACCTTGGTCATAATAGAGCTGCCGATGCGCAAATGCTTGGACATCTCTTCCGAATCGATCCTCGTCGGGAACTCGGAGATGTGCAGCAACCCGTCGTAAGGCGAATTGATATCCACGATCCAATTGGAGAAGGTTATGTCCTTCACGGTTCCAATTACGTTGTCCCCCGGCGCAGGTATGTATTTTCCTGCCAGGGGTATGACATTTATCTTATCCCTGTAGTTCGCAAGACCATAGAGCAGGGAGTAGACGCATTTATCTTTGATATACGTCCCGTCGCCCGACCTCTTGGCATCCTCAGAGAGAAGATCACCCGGTACTACCACCTTGCGATCCATGCGATCCATTCCCACGTCATTCAATGTTTAAGAAGCTTCGTCTCAGCTTCTCCTTTGGTCAGCCGGTTGATCAGGGCGTAAAATTCCGTTTGCATGCCCGCCGGTATTTGAACCACGCCGATCCAGGCCCCGTTATTCTGCCAGGCCTCTCGATTGAGCTTGCCAAAAGCTGCGACTTCTCCGTAGGCTTTGGGCGCGTAGGACGGCGGGATCTTGACCGCCACCTCTACCTCCTCGAACCTGATGGGAATGAGGGGCCTGATGGCCTTCATAGCGATCTTGACCAGTTCATCCGTGGACTTGGTGGGATCGATGTTGACGCGAGCCTCGGTCATGGCCTGCTCAATTCTGGCAGGCGGATGGGGCGTTTTGGTCTGGGGATTGATGGCGTTTCGAGCGATGACCTCGATTACCTGGCGGCGCTTGTTCTCGATAAACTGCTTGCGCTGCTCTGCCGTGAGGCTGATCTCGCCCTTTTTGATTATTGCCTGGGCGATTGTGGAGACGTCGGTCGTTCCGAAGGCTTTTTGCAGGTCTTCTTCTGCGCTGCGATCGCCTCGGGAGGCATTCTCGAAGATATCCTCCACCGCCAGGATCTCTTCCATATTGACGGCATCGCCCCTCTTCAGGGCAAGGGCACCATCTGGATCTACCAGAACCTCAAAGGTGGTTCCGTGGGTCTTCAGTCTCGCTGGAACCGCATCATCCAGTCTGACCATTCTTTATGCCTCTCCCTTCTCCTCTTTGCCGGCAGTTACCTGCGCCTTCATCCGGTCGACGTATTCCGCCACTTCATTCTCGGCGAGCTTGGTGAACTTCCGGTCTCCCAGCTTTATGATGCCGATCTCCGTGGTGGCCGCCTCAACTTTGCCTTCCGACGCCTTGTAGAGTGCTTCTAGACCCATGAGGACAGCCTCATCCATAGTCAGGTCTCCTCTGTACTTCTCCTCGAAGACCTCCATGACTGCAGAGCGACCGGCACCGATGCCTGTTGCCTTGTACTCCAGCAGTGCTCCTGACGGGTCGGTCTCAAACAGGCGCGTTCTATCCTCTTCCGCGCCGATGATCAAGAGAGCTGTGCCAAAAGGCCGCACGCCTCCATACTGTGTGTACTGCTGCTTGAAGTCGCAGATCTTCTTGGCCAGGGCCTCGACGCCGATAGGCTCATCGTAGACCAGCCGATTGATCTGGCTCTCAACTCTGGCTCTGTCGATCAGAACCCTAGCATCCGCCACCAGGCCGGATGTGGCAGCGCCGATGTGTGAGTCAATTTGAAAGATCTTTTCAATAGATTTGGGTTCCATGAGCCTGCTGGTGATTCTCTTATCCACCAGCACGACCACACCGTCTTTTGCTTTGATGCCCACAGCCGTCGTTCCCCTCCGAACGGCCTCGCGAGCGTATTCAACTTGAAATAATCTGCCGTCAGGGCTGAATACGGTAATAGCCCTATCATAACCCATCTGCGGTGCCATCTGCATCCTCGTGTCCTCCACTTAAATCAAAAGAGGTCAGCCCCAAATATCGGGTGTCTGATCCTTTAGTCTTATTCCGGTCATCCGGACAGAGATCGATTTTCAGGCCGTGGGTGCGAATAATGCACCCGGAGACTTCTTTCAACTCGATTCTTCTTCCGTCGGTTTCATCACTTATTTTACCGAGTTGCGGTAAATACTTTTCTGTAGCGGCTTTGATCGTTCCCGAAACACCTTTTGAATGCAAAGCCACCCTAATCCCATTTATCAAAAAGATCGTGGCTAAAATTGCCCTGGTATCATCGATATGAGTATGACGGCACCGAAGAAGGCCGCGTTTGCCGTTGAATGTAATGAGCTTGAGCCTGTTTACGGAGGCACCCGCATCGCCGAAGAGAGAGAACTGGGCCGAATGTATCTCGTTCATGAGATCTTTTGCCGAAACGGCATCTTCCGCATCCAGCTCGAAGACCATGTATCTCCTTCTCGCCCGCAGCACGGGCAACCTGCTCCTCAAAGAAGCTCCACTCCCGGACTTGTCCAGGCCCTCATGTTCAGGTCGACCAGCTTTTCCGGTAGCTTCAGGGCATCTTCCGCCTCTTCTCGCTCAAATCCCGCCACCATAGCCAGGGCGATCATGTCTCTGGGGGCCTTCAAGTCGAGATGAGACAGTGCACCGGCAGTGATAACGACGGACAGCTCGAACTTGCGCGCCACAAGCAAATTTCGTCTGGCAGCCTCCAGCCACCGGGCGCGAGAGCTGCCCCGCAGATGCACCAGCGCCCCCAGGTCAAAGCCGATGGCCACCTTATTGAGCCGGGCCGCCCTGGCGGTGGCGATGCTCAGGGACCGGCGGGCGTCGTAGGCACAGGGGTGCATGAGAAGATCCACATTGGGGTCCTCCGAGGCCACTTTGATGATCTCGTCCGTCCCGCCCTGGACCATGAGAAACGGAT
>RPOO01000128.1 GCA_003857025.1 Methanothrix sp. | reverse complement strand
TGTGATCTCGCGGCGCACCTGATCGCGCTCGCACAGGTCGATCTCGCCCATGATCACGGCCTCATCCGGCCCGGCCTCCGCCAGCACATCGCCGCGAGCGCTGACGATCAACGAGCCTCCGCCGCTCGCAAAGTTGCAGGCCACATGAGGAAGCTGGTTCTCGATGGCGCGGGCCATGCACAGCATTCGCCACTGCGCCCGCCGCGCTGCGGGAAACTGGGCCACGGTGACCAGAAAGTCCGCGCCCTGCAGCGCGAGAGCGCGCGCGACCTCGGGAAAGCGCAGATCATAGCAGACCTCCAGGCCCACCATGCCCCATCTGGTGGCCGCGGGCGAGATGAAGGGCGCGCCATCGAAGTGCTCCTTTTCTGTGTCGAAGGGATGGACCTTTGAACGCAGCTCCAGCCCGCCTGCATCCAGGCAAAACCCGAGATTTGAGCGACCGTTTCGAATGGAACCGATGATAAGACAATCGTGTTCTCTTGCCATCTCGCGGAATGGGTCGAGGGATGGATAGGGCGGCTTGTCCTGATACGATGCAAAGGACGACTGTGCGGCTTGTTCATAGCAAAATCCGGTCAAAAAAAGCTCCGGAAAGACCAGAATTCTAGCGCCCCTGTCCAGTGCCGCGCGGGCTAAATTCAGTGCCCTGGATAGGTTATCCTGCTGGCGGCAGGGATCTACGCGTTGCTGGAGGCAGGCGGCACGCATATTAAAAAAAGGGCAAGTTCGTATATATTAAGATAGACATAACATGGCGAGAATGGCCAATAGCACCAAGCTGAGAGTGTACGAGATCCTGGAAGCAACCGAGGCAAATGATTGGGTGGCCGAGAAAGTCAATATAATTTTGCTCGTGCTGGTGGTCCTCAATGTCGTCGCGGTAGTTCTGGAGACGGTGGACAGTATCTACGAGGCGCACAAATTATTTTTCCACTACTTTTCAGATATTTCTATAATATTATTCACCATCGAGTACATCTTGCGAATATGGTCCTGCGATATGGACCCACATTATCGAAATCCCATTGCAGGAAGAATAAAGTATGCGCTGACACCATTGGCGCTCATTGATCTCCTGGTCATCTTGCCGCTCTACATAACCCTGGCATTTCCCACGGACCACACGCTCCTGCGCAGCCTGCGCATCTTATGGACGTTCCGGTTGCTCAAGCTTCACCGGTACTCTGATTCTCTGCAAACCATAATGGACGTCATAAAAGCCCAGAAGAATGAGCTGGCCATGAGCTTCACGGCAATCGTATTCTTTTTGGTCCTCTCCTCGACAGTGATCTTCTTCCTGGAGCACGACGCTCAGCCCCAATACTTTCCCAGCATCCCCGCTACCATGTGGTGGGCCGTGCTGACCATGACCACAATCGGTGAGAATATCTATCCAGTTACTTTGGCCGGAAAGATGGTGGGCGGACTGATAATAATACTAGGCGTGGCCACGTTCGCTCTTCCTACGTCCATTCTAACATCGGGTTTCGTGGACGAGCTGCAAAAGCGTCGCGAGGAGACGGAAGCCATTGAGCGCGAGAATAAAGACGATGGTCCTTGACCGTGTATCTACTGGATCCCGTTAGTGCATTTCTTTTACGGGCGATGTAATCGAGCGCGCAATTGAGAACACAATAGGGCACACAATCGTGTGCTAAAAAAGAATGTTTAAATCCAGAAAGCTCTCTCGGACGTTTGAGATGAAACAGAGCCTGAAGAAACGCATCTTTGGCATCCTGGAGCCGGGAGACGAAGACAGCAAATACTTCGACCCCTTCATCATGAGCTTGATAGTTTTAAATGTAGTAGCTGTGGTACTGGAGACTGTGCAGTGGCTCTACGTTCGTTATGCACCGCTCTTTCATGCTTTTGATGTTTTCTCTGTGGCCGTATTCACGGTAGAATATCTCTTGCGCCTGTGGACAAGCACGGAAGATCCCAAGTACGGAAGTTCGGTCCGCGGCAGGCTGCGGTTCATTGTTTCGCCTATGGCCTTGGTAGACCTCTTTGCCGTTCTGCCCTTCTACTTGCCGTTCATCGTCCCGGAGCTGAGGTTTGTGCGAGCGGTTCGCCTCTTCCGGCTCTTCCGGGTGATGAAGCTGGCACGCTACTCGGATTCCCTGCAGACCTTTATCGATGTGCTGAGGCTGAAGAAGGATGAGCTGGGGCTGATCTTCTTCACCATCATGATCCTGCTCATCATCTCCTCCAGCCTGATGTATGAGGCGGAGCATGAGGCTCAGCCGGATGCATTCTCATCCATCCCGGCGGCCATGTGGTGGGGCATTGTCACCTTGGCCACGGTGGGCTACGGCGACATGTTTCCCGTGACGCCGCTTGGCAAGCTCATCGGCTCTGTGGTAGTGATCTTGGGAATCGGGCTCTTCGCTCTTCCTACGGGCATGCTGGCGTCGGGCTTTGCCGAGGTGGTGCAGGCCAGGAAAGACGCAAAAGAGAGGGCGGGCATGGTCTGTCCGCACTGCGGCAGGGTAATCGATGAGAAGCTGGTGTATGCGGTTCGCCCTGTGTGCGAGGAAGGGCTGAAAAAGTAGTCCGCCCATGAAGGATTTGCGGGCAGGACGACAGCCGTCCATAAAAAATTCAAGAGTTGGAATAATTCCAACGGAATTGCGACAGACGGATATAGAAGTTCTTTGGATTTTAGGCATCGGATACTCATGAGCACACTGGTCACAGGAGGCGCGGGATTCATAGGCTCCAACCTGGTGGAGGAGCTATTGGCTGCGGGGGAAGATGTGGTGGTTCTGGACAATATGCACACCGGAAGCCCCGGCAACCTGGATGGTTTGATGGGCAGCTTGAAGGTGATCCGGGCGAGTTGCAACGATCTTCCCGGGATGGATCTTAGCCCTGAAAAGATCTACCATCTTGGCATTCCATCTTCTTCGCCCATGTACAAAAAAAATCCTTACTTGGTAGGAGAGGCGCTGAACGGCTTTACTGCGGTCTTCGAGCTGGCCAAGAAGTCCGGGGCCAAAGTGGTTTATGCTTCGTCCTCTTCCCTCTACAACGGCCTGCTGCCACCTCATCGCGAGGATATGACTATCCAGGTCGCGGACTATTATACGGAGGCGCGGCTGGCAATGGAACGGATGGCGGAGCTTTACAAGATTCTATTCGATGTAAACTCGGCGGGCATGAGGTTCTTCTCCGTGTACGGGCCGAAGGAAGAGTCCAAGAAGCAGTATGCGAATATGGTCTCGCAATTCTTGTGGGAGATGCGCGAAGGCAAGACGCCGGTTATCTACGGGGACGGACTGCAAACGAGGGATTTCACCTACGTCAAAGATGTGGTGCGGGCGCTGAGGCTAGCCATGAAGTCGGACTATCACGGTATCCTGAATGTGGGTACGGGAAAGGCGTACAGCTTCAACGATGTGATCGGGATATTGAATGAGAAGCTTGGCGTTTCAATTAAGCCTCAATATGCAATCAATCCAATTAAAAATTATGTAAAAGATACCAAAGCGGATATCTCAAAGGCCGATAACCTGCTCGGATTCAAGGCCGAGTTCTCACTGGAAGAAGGCATTGATGCATTGCTGTAGGCAGAATAACGCCTTGATACGTGTTCGTTAGCTGGAATGGCCGGAATATTCGAAAAAGAGAGAACTCTAAACGTGAAGATGTTTGAGAACAAAAAAATGCGCATCGCAGTATTTCACGATTACATTGGAGCAATTGGCGGCGGAGAGAAGCTTGTACTAGCCCTTGCGCGGGGCCTTGGTGCCGATCTCATTACTACTGATATAAACATGGAATCCATAGCGAAGCTCGGATTCGATGACGTCAAGATAATCTCGATCGGAAGAACGCCAAAGATCGCGCCATTTAAGCAAATATACGCATCCATATTATTTGCATCATGTCAATTTCCTGAATATGATTTCTATATATTCAGCGGAAACTGGGCCCACTATGCCGCGAGAAGACATAAGCCAAATCTCTGGTATTGTCATACGCCGGTCAGAGCTTTTTACGATCTGCGTGAATATACACTTGCCAATCAAAAAAGCCCAATACATCGGGCAATCGCTCGAGCGTGGATATCGATTCATAGCATCTTCGATCAGAGGACGCAAAAAGACATCAATTGTATTGCTACAAATAGTGCCAATACCGGCAAACGGATCAAGAAATATTACGGTAGAGATGCAAAGATAATCTACCCGCCCATTCCCATAAATAAATTCAGGTCATCTGATTTTGGCGATTATTGGCTCTCCGTAAACAGGCTTTACCCGGAGAAGAGAATCCCTCTGCAAATCGAAGCCTTCAGGAAGATGCCTTGTGAGACCCTGAAGATTGCAGGCTGGTATAGTGAAGGAGATCATGCCAAAGGCAAGCTGGGATATTTAGACCATTTGCCGAAAAATGTTGAGCTATTGGGCTCAGTCTCCGAAGACGAGCTGATCTCGCTCTATGCCGGATGCAAGGGATTCATATGCACGGCGATGGACGAGGACTTCGGGATGACTCCGGTCGAGGCAATGGCTAGTGGAAAGCCGGTAGTGGCCGTGAAGGAAGGCGGGTATGTGGAATCGGTAATCGATGGCGTGACGGGGAGATTGGTAGAACCGTCCGTCGCGAGCATCATTGGAGCTGTAGAGGAGATTTCCAAGAATGGATGTGCCGCATACAGGGAGGCTTGCCTGGGGAGGGCGAGGTCTTTTGACGAATCGATATTCTTGGACAAGATGAAAACGGAAATATATATAATCAATGAATGCAAAGACAAGATTGTTTGCTGAATATTTATATCAATTTGTAAGATTAGGATCTAATATAAGGAATGCGTTCCACTTTTGAAAAATATACTTTTAAATGATATTTATAACAAACTTATTTTGGAAATTTATTGACATTTTTTTTACTGGCGATTCGGCGCTATATATTTCATGAGCTGAACGAAAAAATTGACCTAATTCTATCTCGAAAATTTAATATAGTATTAAGTACTATGCCCATATTATTCCTCAAAAATAGCGCAAAGCTTATGAGGTACAAGATGTTGCTAACTATTCGCTACGATCTGCGAATCTTTGGCGGGTCCTGCAATGGCGCAAGCTTGGGAGGTGCGGATGATGAGAAAAGATGAGACCAATGATAAAGGGTCAACCATTTTAAGAGTTAAGCACCTCATCGAAAATGACTTTCTAAGACAAAGTTCAATAGTGTTTCTTGCGTCTATGGTGGGGTGTCTCTTCAGCTATCTCTATCAGATATATGTGGGGAGAGCGCTCGGTCCAGAAGGATACGGGACCTTCGGATCATTATTTGCCATCTTTTACCTAATCTCTATCTTTGCAGGCACCATTCAAACTGCTGGGGCCAGATTCGTCTCTGATTTATATACAAGGGGCAATGCAGGGGAAATCGGACCCTTGCTCTATGGCATGCTAAAGAAATCGGCTGCCTTAGGTGCAATTGGATTCGCAGCTTTCTGCTTGATCAGCCAAGATATCGCCGGATTCTTGAAGATCGACTCGCAGGAACAGGTTCTCGTATTAGGCACAATTCTTTTTGCATCTTTCCTTCTTCCGGCAGTCACGGGCGCGGTCCAGGGATTGCAGAGGTTCTACCTATTTGCATTTCTCGGGGCTCTGACCATGGGGCTGAAGTTCCTTTTCGGCGTTCTCCTGGTGAATATGGGCTTTGGCGTATCGGGGGCACTTGGCGCCGTAACATTAGCAACCGCTGGAACATTGCTGGTTGGCCTCTTTGTGCTTCGTCCGTACCTGGGAAAGAGCCAGAAAAATGCTGATTATAATTTCAAAGAGCTTTACCTTTATTCCGCACCGGCGCTTCTAGTGATGATGTGTCTTGCGGTTCCGTCGAATGCTGATGTGATTTTGGCAAAGCATTTTTTCGAGGGACAGGAGGTTGGATTATACACAGCCGCCTCAGTAATCGGCAAGATTGTTCTATTCTTGCCTTCATCAATCTCCGCAGTGATGTTTCCCAAAGCCGCAGAGAAGAATATTTTGGGAGAAAATACGCTGCATCTTCTTAATCGAAGCCTGCTATATACCGGATTGCTGTCGGGGCTTGCCGCAGCGGCCTTCGCGATCTTCCCCTCCTTTATTGGATTCATCTTTGGGGCGGGATATACTCAAGCATCCGGAATAACCGGAATCTACGCTATTGCGATGGCCTTGTTCTCAATGACCTGGGTGGTGGCTCAATATTGTCTCGCAGTCGACGATCTGAAGTACACCTATCTTCTTGTAGCCATGACTGCCTTGGAATTGGGAATAATTGCGCTGATACACGGCACAGTTATGCAAATGGTAGAAGTGCTGGTAGTCGTGAACTTTGTGCTTTTTATATTAAGCTACTTATATGTGATTTGGGGAGGACGAGCTATTGGGAGGGAACGGAGTGAAGATCTCGATCATAATGCCCGCGTTCAACGAGGGGCCCAGGATATACGATAATATCGCCGAGACTCTGCAAACAATGGCGGATTTGAATCTGGATTGTGAGCTGATCGTAGTTGACGATGGGAGCGTTGACGGGACCTACAGGGAAGCCTGCAGAGCAGCATCCAGATTTTTAAATGTCAAAGCAACGCGCTATACAAATAACGGCGGCAAAGGAAACGCTTTGAAGTACGGTTTTCGGTATGTAACGGGAGATCTCGTGCTTTTCCTGGATGCGGACCTGGATATCCATCCGAGACAGGTTAAGACGTTCCTGGAGATTATGGAGAAAAATGATGCCGATGTTGTTATTGGCTCCAAGAGACATCCGCTCTCGCAAATAGATTACCCTATGCAAAGGAAGGTACTGAGCACCGCTTACAGCATTCTCATCAAAGGTCTCTTCGATCTGTCGGTTAGGGACACTCAAACAGGAATAAAGCTATTCAAGCGAGATGTTTTGGAGAGAGTCTTTCCCAAGGTGCTGGTAAAGAGATATGCCTTCGATCTTGAGCTGCTGGTAAATGTGCGGCATAGGGGATACAGGATTGTTGAAGCACCCATTATCCTGAATTTTCAGCGCAAGTTTGGCAGAGTGGGCATGGGCGACATTATGCCGATCGCCATAGATACGGCTGCAGTTTTTTATCGACTAAGAATACTAAAATATTATGATGAACCAGATGAATATGAAAGAACGAGCTGTATCGATTGTAGTCCCGCTGAAAGCGCCGAATAAGAACTTAGAGGAGTGCCTGGAGCATTGCCTCAAACTCGATTATTCGGATTATGAAATATTAGTGCTGCCGGACGGGCCGTCCAGTCTGAATTGGCCGAAGACCAGAGTTATTCCTAGCGGAGCCGTAGGCCCTTCCGAGAAGAGGGATTTGGCCCTTAAGTATGCAAGAGGAGAAATTATCGCGTTTATTGATGATGACGCCTACCCGGCCAAAGATTGGCTGAAGAATGCATCGAAATATTTCGATGATCCAGAGGTTGCCGCTGTCGGCGGGCCGGCTGTGACGCCGGACAATGACGGCTTCATGCAGAAGGCCAGCGGCTACGTTCTCTCTTCGTTCATGGGCGGAGGGAGCTATACCTTCAGATATATCCCCGGAGAGGTCCGAGAGGTTGACGACTATCCGACATGCAATCTTTTGGTCAGAAAGTCTATTATGCAAAAGGTGGGCGGATTCGATAATAAATTCTGGCCGGGAGAGGATACGATTCTCTGTCTGGAGATAACCAAAAGGGAAGGCAAAAAGATAATCTACGCTCCGGATGTTCTCGTCTACCACCATAGAAGGACGCTCTTCAAGCAGCATCTGCGACAGATTTGGAGCTATGCCGTCCATAGGGGATTCTTCGTTAAGAAGTTTCCTGAGACCTCGCTTCGGCTATCGTATTTCCTGCCATCGATCTTCGTGGTGGGATTAGTGGCGGGATTGCTGCTCTCCCTTAAGTTTGAGACGATCAGGTTCATTTACCTGTCGATTCTTGCCGTATATGTATTGGCTGCTCTCGCAACCGGGATCAAGACCAAGGATGCAATGATGGCGGTCACGGTTGCAGCAGGCATAGCATTGACTCATATTTATTATGGAACCGGATTCATTCTTGGGCTCTTAAAGAGAGATCTGGAACGCTAGCGACTAAATCACTAATATTTCCGCCCCTTAAAGATAGCATGAAATACAGTAACAAGTACGCTTTTGAGGAAGATCGAAGATGAAAGTAATGATTGCTTATCCGCCGCTGGAGAGCGACAAAGGAGTTCCCCTTCTCAGCCAGAATCGGCAGTTCCAGTGGTTCAACTCACCTACATACATTTATCCGATGGTTCCGGCCTGTGCGGCCACCATGCTGAAGGCTTCCGGCCATGACGTCCTCTGGGAAGACGGAATCGCTGAGGGGATGAAATATACAGACTGGCTGGATAGGGCTGTGGTGGCGGACCCGGATATCATCGCTATGGAGACCAAGACGCCGGTGGTCAAGTCCCACTGGAAGATTATTGGCGACCTGAAGCAAGCTCTTCCCGATACGAAAGTAGTCCTGATGGGAGATCACGTAACCGCTCTTCCGGCGGAGTCGTTCCAGCAGAGCCTGGTAGA
>RPOO01000127.1 GCA_003857025.1 Methanothrix sp. | reverse complement strand
CGATAGCGATTTGAAATGCGATATGATGGATATGATGGAAATATTGAATATGTTGAAAACATGGTGAAAGACATGAACGGCACGGACGGTCGGGAAGCCGGAAGAGCGACCAAGAAGTGCGAACGAGACTTAGCCAAATACTATGGAGCGCTCAAAGATAACCCGCTTCTGGACAAGCTTGAAGCTGATGCAAAATTGGTTCGAAAGAATGCGAATCCAAGATCTGACCGTCATGAATACCGAAACCGCGAATGACTGATCGGGGGATTAAATGGCGGAATATGGCGAATGGAATCGAAAGGGCGCGTCGCTCAGCGATGTCACGGCAGAGAAAGAATATAAGGTTGATCGCGATTTCATCATTAAAGGCATAAATGCAGGCAAACTGGAATACCGCGATGGATCGGTCTGGGGAAATCCATATATCAAGATCTTGAGGCATCAGCTTGAAGAATATATAGCGTCTGAACTGGGGCCGGAATATCTGGCAAAAGCCAGTGGCAAGATTGAGCTGCGCAAAGTCAAAAAGGAGATCGCTGAAATCGAGCAACAGCTAAGCGAGCTTCAGATCAGGAAGGCCGGGCTTGAGACCAAGAAGGCCGAACTTGAGAAAATCATGAAAAAATAGAGCAAATAAGACCGCCTTTGTGCGTACCTTGCGATGAGTAAAGTCAGCAGTGAGGACAGATCCAGATGGCCACTTTCGACGAAATCCAGATTGCCTTCTTCTTCGTCAATTCGGATGAATACGGGATGAATAGAGCGCTTCTTTGCCTGGATAACGGTGAGATGGGCGAGATATATTACCGGTCAGAGAATGGAGATCTCAATGAATTGGACGAAGACGAGTTTGACTGTGATCATTTTATAGAGATCCCCCACAAGAATGATCTCGACCTTGGCCAGAGACTTGTCTCCGAATTTGTGGATACGCAAATGCCGGACGAACTCGACCGCGTTCGGCAGATCTTCAGCTATCGTGGCGCCTACAGACGTTTCAAGGACTTTCTGGAATGCAGGGGACTCCTGCAGAACTGGTACGATTTCGAGAACCAAAGAGAAGAAGAGGCCCTGCGGGAGTGGTGCCGGGAAAACGAGATCAAGCTAAAATCCGCATAAGTCTTTTATATGAGGAGCATAGCTTCACTTTGGTTCAATGGATTTAATTCGCCCCACTACGTGGTGAGCGGGCTGCGCCAGGCTCTGACCTGGGGCTGATCCAGAGGATTAAATTCCCTGGAGGACAAACTACGGCAAAACCAAATGCAGGAAAAGAGAAGCCTAAGAAGACTACTGAAGAGAAGCCTGTCAAGAAGGCTGTTAATGAAGACCTTAGGCATATAGTTCGTATTCTGAATACAGACCTGGCAGGCAAAAAGCAGGTCCACATGGCCCTGACCGGCATCAAGGGCGTGGGCCGCAGATGCGCCAGGATCTTTACCGATAAGGCAGGCGTGGACCCCCATGCTACCCTCGGCTTGCTTCCCGATTCTGAGATAGACAAGCTCAAGAAGGTCATCGAAGAAGGAGCTGCCAGCAGCATTCTGCCCATCTGGATGCTCAATCGGCGCGGCGATATCGAAACCGGCGCAGATGTGCATGTCATGGGCATGGATCTGAACATGACGCTTCGCGAAGACCTGGACCTCATGAAGAAGATGAGGAGCTATAAGGGCATCAGGCACGAGCGCGGACTTCGTGTGAGAGGCCAGAGGACAAGATCTTCAGGCCGCACGGGCGCAATCGTCGGCGTCAGCCGCAAGAAGGAAGGAGCACCGGCTGCAACACCAGCCGCAACCAAGGAGTAGGTGGTAGCAGATGGGATATCCAGGTAAAAATCGTAAGATGTTCGCAAGGCCCCGCACTCCCTGGCAGGCAGAACGCATTGCCGGTGAAGTGGAGGTCGTCAAAGCCTTCGGACTGCGCAACAAGAGAGAACTATGGAAGGCGCAAGCCGTCCTCAGGAAATACAGGCAGGCCAGCCGCAAGATGCTCGCCGCCGTATCTGCGGGACAGGTACCTCCCGAGGCAGAGGCCATTCTCGCCAGACTCAAGAGACTGGGATTGCTCAAAGAAGAAGGCGATCTTGACGCCATTCTTTCCATGAAGATCACGGATGTTCTGGAGAGAAGGCTGCAGACTCAGGTCTACCGCCAGGGTCTCGCCAATTCCCTCAAGCAGTCCAGGCAGTTCATCGTCCACGGCCACATCCAGCTCTCCGGGCGCAGGGTAACCGTGCCGGGCGTACTGGTAAAGCGCGGCGAAGAGATGACCATTGATTATTACATGGGATCGCCCATGGCCAAGGAAGGCCATCCCGAGAGGGCATCCAGAACACCAAGGGTGGAAGGATAAATGGCAGAAGGAAAGTGGGGCATTGCCCATATTTTTTCGTCCTTCAACAACACGCTCATTACCATCACCGACCTGACCGGAGCCGAGACGCTGGCTAAGATCTCGGGCGGCATGGTGGTAAAAGCGGCAAGGGACGAGAGCTCCCCCTACACAGCCATGCAGATGGCCATGCAGGTCGCTGAGGCTGTAAAAGACAAGGGAATCGTCGGGGTCCACGTTAAGGTAAGAGCCCCCGGCGGCAACAAGCAGAGGTCTCCGGGACCCGGAGCCCAGGCTGCGATCCGCGCTCTGGCGCGTGCTGGCCTGAGGATAGGCAGAATCGAGGATGCGACCCCCATACCCCACGACGGCACAAAGCCAGCCGGCGGAAAGAGGGGTCGAAGGGTGTAAAGTTTGAAGTTTGAATTGCTGCAGCTCGAGGAGGACCGCATCCGGTTCCTCCTCAGCGGCGTCTCGGCTGCGTTTGCTAACGGCATTCGCCGCGCGTGCATGAGCGAGGTGCCAGTACTGGCTATCGATGAGATGGGCCTCTACGACAACACCTCGGTTCTCTTCGACGAGCAGATCTCTCTGCGCCTGGGCGAGGTGCCCTTGCGAGCAGAGGACCTGGACCTGTTCTCCAAGCCAGAGGAGTGCGAGTGCGGCGGCACGGGCTGTCCCGGTTGCCGGATAGAGTTCATGCTCTCCTCAGAAGGGCCGGGCTTGGTCTACTCGAAAGACATTCAGTTCGCAGATCCCGGTGTCAAGGCCGCCTTCGACAAGATCCCCATCGTGATCCTGGGTGAGGGCGAGAAGCTGGTCATCGAGGGCTTTGCCACAAAGCGCGTGGGCAAGGACCACAGCAAGTGGCAGGCAGGAACGCTCTGCGGCTACAAGAATCTGCCCAGCATCGAGATCAAAGACTGCAACGGCTGCAAGAAGTGCGTCGAGGTCTGTCCCAGGAATGTCCTCGTCATGGAAGGCGACAGAGCGAAAACTACAAATATCCTCGAATGCTCTCTGTGCAAGCTCTGCACCGATGCGTGTGAGGCCGGGGCAATCAAGTTGACTCCCATCATGGACTCCTTCGTGGTGTCCATTGAGAGCAGTGGCACAATCGCCGCCAAAGAGCTGGTGGCAAGAGCCGCTCAGGAGATCAAGGCGAGAGCCGAGGATCTGGACGCAAAGCTGGCAGAGTTATCGTAAAATCATAAGGTCGGCTCAAAGCCGATCATCAAACCCATATTTCCGAGCGGGGGTTTCCAAGCCAGGTCAAAGGAGCAGGGTTGAGGGCCCTGTCGCGCAGGCGTTCGCGGGTTCGAATCCCGTCTCCCGCACTTCCAAACCTCACCGATAACTCTTTTTGGATTTCTCCTAGATTTCTCAGGGGACATTGCTAACCTTCATTAGATTAACACTTTTTCAGGTGAGGGTACAACCCTGTCCTCTATTTTTGGCTTAATGCAGATCTTAGTCATTAATTACTTATAATGGATATGACAGTGAAGCGAATTGGCTAAAATCTTACGCATATCCATTGAGGAATGGGTTTTATGGGCAGAGCTAAAAAAAGTTACGCTGAAGTTGCTTTGGAGATGTATGAGTCAGTTCAGCAAAGCAATGATAAAGAACGAAAGCTAAAAAGTTCTGTCTTTTGGCATGAATTCCGTGTCAAGAAACGGACAACGCAGGTAGTAGAAAGAATAGGACGCATTTTGATTGAACAAAAGCTCACGGTCTCAGTAAAATCTGGTGACTTATTTGGCAAAGAAAAAGATGATGATCGAATCATTCTCACTCTTTGGCCGCCGCAAAGTGAAATAATCGCTTCTGTCTCTCCGATCTTTCCACCTATCGAATGGTTCAATGAAATGAAAACACGAGAATTTGAGAGCGAACGGGAAGTTGAGTATTATTTCATAATGCCGTTGCTAGAAAAACTTGGATATGAGTATGATGATATTGCCATCGGTTATCCCGTTATAATGTTTGAAGGAGTACATAAGACTAAAAAACAGGTGGATATTGCTTTGTTCAATGGACCAAGCAGGAAAAATGAAGACGCTCTCTTGGTAATTGAAGGCAAGGAAGGCGACAAAGGGATCACGGTTGACCACATTGGCCAAGCCAAGTCTTATGCCCAAGAATTATTGCCTGCTTGTTATGTTATAACCAACGGCCGACAGATAATCGTGTTTCAATTCAATGGTATGCTGTATCAAAATGAACGTGTTATGGATTTTGACAGATCGATGTTATATGAGATGTGGAAGGATTTGTACAAGTACATCAGTAAAAAGGCTGCAATAGATCGCAAATTGTGGTTAAAGGGACTCCTCCAAAAGTCATCTACGTTAGCAGTGGGTGAGCACCAACCTATTTAATCCGCTTCTACGAAGGATTTCTTCTTCCATCCATTTTATCGTTTTGAATACCCGCAGCTCTGCTGCGGAGCGCGCCGCCATCGTTTCACGGTGAGATTAATTGATAAATTAGTTTAGACAATTGATGTCCAAAAGCGATCTTCATTTCATGTTTGCTCTGAGGAGTATTAGCTTTTTCAACCCTTTAACTTTCTTGGTTCTCTCAAATTGTCATTCAGCGATCAAGCTGCAACTCTCTAAAAATAGAGAAAAAAGTTTATCCGGTTTGCCTGCCAAATAAATCATTATGGAAGACCAAGCAAGCAAAGCCTATAGAGAGCGTTGGAAGACCTTGATATTCCTTTGTGCCTCTCTCTTGGTGCTAAGCCTCAACAATAATATTCTGAACGTAGCCTTGCCCTCTATTTCAAATGATTTGCATGCCACCTCCAGCGAGCTTCAGTGGCTAATTGACTCTTATATCATTATCTTCGCGGCGCTCCTGCTGACGATGGGATCAATCGGAGATAAGCATGGTCGAAAGACCGCCCTGCTCGCAGGATTGGCTATATTGGCGATTGTGTCCTTATTGGCGGGCCTCACGAATTCCATTTTAATATTAATATTATTGCGCGGATTTATGGGAATTGCCGGAGCGATCATAATGCCTTCGACGCTCTCCATCCTGTCTGCAACCTTCACGGACCCGAAAGAGCGATCCCAGGCCATCGCTTACTGGGCCGCCACATTTGGTCTTGGCATAGGGATCGGCCCGGTTCTGGGCGGCTGGCTGCTTGTGCACTATCCCTGGAATTCGATCTTCATTGCCAATATTCCTGTGATTGCTCTGGCTTTCATCGGCAGCATGATTTATGCATCCAATTCCCGTGACCCAAATGCGCCGTCGACGGACATCCCCGGCGTTGTGCTCTCTATCACCGGATTGGTGGCGCTCCTCTACGGCATCATAGAAGCGGGAGTGATCGGCTGGGGAAATCCCAAAATTTATATCTCCCTGGCGCTGGCCGCAGTTCTGCTGGCCGCTTTCGGCTACTGGGAGAGCAAGGCCAAGAATGCCATGCTGCCCATCTTCCTCTTCAAGAATAGATCGTTCACGGGAGCAAACATCGCTCTTACCATGGATATGTTTGCGCTCTTCGGCTGCAGCTTCTTCTTGAGCCAGTACTTCCAGACGGTGCTCGGCCATACTGCTCTTGTGGCTGGAATTGCCATGTTGCCGCTGGCGGCTGTCGTCGTTATCGCCTCGGCCCTCTCGGCAAAAGTCTCGGAAAAATTCGGCATCAAGGTTGTCGTTTCCGCATCTCTTCTCGTTCTGGCTCTCGGGCTGTTTTATATGTATCTTACTTCCGGGATTGACACGACCTATCCCACGATATTGGTAGGCATGATCATCATCGGCATTGGAACGGGAACTGCAACCGGCCCTGCCACAGATTCAGTCATGGGAGCGGTCCCGGTGTCAAAAGCTGGCATCGGCTCGGCCATGAATGACACTACCAGGGAGCTGGGAGGAGCTTTGGGCGTTGCCGTGCTGGGAACGATCATGAACAGCGCTTTCCTGGGAAGGCTCGATCAGTTGACGGTCTTGAAGCTGCTGCCAGTTTCCGTAGAAAATACCATTCGCAGCGGCATCGAAGGAGCGCACCAGTTTGCCACTTACATTCCTTTTCCCCATATCCAGGAGCAGTTTTTGGTTTATGTCAACGAGGCTTTTGTGCAAGGCATGAGGGAAGCCATGCTGGTTGCAGCCCTTACTATGGTCCTGGCTGCACTGGTCAGCTACATTCTGCTGCCAGCGCAAATTCAGAGAGCTGAGGAATAGCCGCCGATGAAATAAGAATAAAATAGAATTGGCTAGATTACAGAAGAGATTGGATCATAAAAGAGATTGGTGAGATGATGTTGCCCATGCTGAAACGTTTGCCGATAAGTTTGCTGGCAAGGTTGCCGGTAAGGTTGAGTGGCACCTGTTTGCTTTGCAGGATAATTCTGGTCGCTCTCCTCACCTGCTCAATGGCTGAGGCCAATGATCCTGAAGGCTTCCAGCCTCCTGCCAACGTCTCGGCAAATATGATGTGGAGCTTCATCTTGGCAGAGAATGCCGTAAATGAGAATCTGAGCCGGATAGGGTCCGAGCTGTCAAATGCCTCGCATGATTTGGGAGAATCCGGGATTGAGGGGAAGGCCTCGGAGCAGGTGCTTGAAAAGCTTCTTCGGATGGATACGTCGCAAATCGATATCATAACCGTCGGGCGCAATGGCACCGTCATGGAAGTGATGCCTGATTCATATCAATCCATCAAAGGCGCAAATATCGGTGATCAGGGTCAGATTAAAGAGCTTTTTGCTTCAAAGGTGGGAACAGGCTACGATTTCATAAAGACGATCGAAGGCTCTGATGCCTTGAATATCGCCGAGCCCGTCTTCGATGAGCAGGGACAGCTCTTCGGGGCGGTTAGCATCCTCATCAACGCATCAGATCTCTTCCATCGCACTCTTGCACCCTTCCAGCCGTCGACAGGCAATGCCAAGCTCTGGATTATGCAGGCCGAGAACGGCAGAGTCCTTTACGATACCGATGCTTCTCAGATTGGCCTTACGCTTTCAGATCCGGTTTATCAGAGCTTCCCGCAACTTCTCGAACTTGGAAGGCGAGTATCAAGAGAGAGAACGGGCTTTGGCACCTATGAATTCTTCGATCAGGATCACAGGAAGACAATTAAAAAGGGAGTCTACTGGACAACATTAGCCAATCCGGGAGTAGAGATCAGGTTGTTGCTGACGGTCGAGCTTGATTGAACCAATAGTGGTGATGATAATCACATCCTTGATTGGAATTTTAAATCCATTGGATGAATGTGGAGGCCCTTGCCATTGGTTTAATCCAATATTTTTGCCTATCAATAACTATTTAGCAGAATTGCGGGATAGATATACTCCTGCAAATCCCCATGAGATGCAAGCTAAATAAATCGGCATACTCTATGTGACCATTGAATAATCATTTGGTAGTAGTCGCGAAATATTGGTGAGTTGCACGCTACCGAAAATATACTAATCGCTGGGATGGGACAGCCCGCCGCGTCCAGAAGTCAGAACCGTGGACATCACGTTTCTGTGATGCAAGTCTTGGCGATGAATTGGGAAGCCATGCCCTTTGGGGCACTGAAGTTCACCAATTCAGCAAAAAACGAGTTACCCGGGTTACCAATCGAGTTGGCAATAAGTTGTCAGCAAGTTTCCCGTATCGCTAATTGTGAGTCAAGTGAGGAGAGTGGACAATTGAACCGCACAAGGTTATCGTTATCGATCGTTGCCATGCTGCTGGCTGGATTGCATCCGGTCTTAGGAGCTGATGCTCTATTGAACACGGAAGATCAAGATCAGATCTGGTATAGCTTCGAGGCACCCGCGGATGCCGGCAAGCTGGTGCAAGAGAAGGCATCAAATGCAGGGCAGGGAACAAACAGCCTTTCCATCGTCGATTATTCCGGGTCGGAGACGCGAACATCCCTTGATATTCCAACAGGCAATTGGGCGGCCCTGAGGCTGGTGCCGGCAGCCGACGGCAAGATCACGCTTTTCTGCCGCTATCCCACAGGAACGGTAACGGAAATCATTTCTGCGCCGGTGGAAGCAGGAGAGAGCTATCGAGCCTGGTATCAGGCAGGAATGGCAGGGGACTACGAGGTCTGGTACGTCCTGGACGTGCAGAGCGATACTAAGAGCAATAGTATCTCTTTGCACGTAGCTGAAGATATAATTGCAAATGAAACCGCCTCTTATCCTTCAATGACCGCATCCAGAGTTGGAGGTGCTTTTTCCTCCGGCTATGGCTATGCTGCAGCTCCTGCTCCGGCTGCCAGCCCCAGCATCGGATTTTCCGCAGGCGGTGCCAAGGACATCGGTAACTTCCGTGAGAACATTGAGCAGGATTACCTGCCGCTGCCAACTGATGTGACTTACGAGGGCCTTTTTTACGAT
>RPOO01000126.1 GCA_003857025.1 Methanothrix sp. | reverse complement strand
TATAAAGATCGGTAACAAAAGTATAATAAAAAGTACGTGTTTAGCTCTCTCGTGAATTAATCCAAATTCGCTCAAGATAATTTCGAAAAAGCCTGCCTTTAGCTTGATCCAGAAGTCTCGATCTTCTTGAATCGACTTTCCGCAAACGCCACATAAATATTTTCCGACATTTGCCTCACCAAGATGGACCTTCAGATAAATGTTATAACCATTATGGCTCATGGGATAACCGCTTACGAGATTGTGCCGGCTAGAGATGGATCGGGACATCAATGCCAGCCTGAACATTCGCACCCTCGGACTGAGGGGAAAAGTGTGTAGTCCTGAAATTATTTCGCGTCCGTCCTAGTTTTATAGTGTTTGAATTATTCATATTCTACAGGACTCTCCGTTGTGAGACCTTGACGTCCCGCGCAATCTCTTCTGTGGCTACTCCCATGCGGTTTTGACGAAGGATATAGCGAACCTTCGTCTTGTTTATTTTCATATCCTGGACTATGCGTCCAAGCTTAGATGAGTGGCGAAATAATTTCGGGACACTACAGTCTAAATGGTTTGAGCGAATTTGGATTAATTCACGAGAGAGCTAAACACGTACCAATTTTATTTGCCGCTAATTAGCCGCAAGCAGGCTCACAATGATGATGGTGACAATCCCCACCATGATCATCTGCACTCCTGAGAGGATAAGCCGCTCATCGCTGATCTTAGCCAGAAAGATGCCAAGCGAGAACAAAACCGCCAATCCCAGCCCCAGCGAGGCGTAAAAAGCCGTATCCATGCTAATTTGCGGAACCAGGAAATAGGGCATTATCAGGATGGAAGCGCTCAAGGCCGGGCTGATGCCGTCCACCAATGCTATAATAAAAGTTGCAAAATCGCTGGCTCTGGCATAGTGTGTGTCATCCAGATTGTGAAGCATGGCCATCTCCAGCTTCTTCAAGTCCCGTTTTCGCTCAGCCCGCTCAGCCAGGTATGCGCCGCTGATGCCCGAGATGCCCATAGCCACGCTGCCGCCGATTCCTGATGTTATTACTATATGCGAATTGGAAACACCGGAGAAATGCGCACCGATGACCACACCCATGATGGTGAGCGCCCCATCGAAGGCATTCATAACGAAGAGACGGCGTGCGATCTCATGCGCCTTGGTGACTTCCATGTATCCCTGCAGCCGCTCAATTCTTTTTCTCATATCCGGTTCCTGTTATTCGCAATTTTTCTCTAGGGCTGCATTTTTCACTCTTTTCACCTTTTTTTGCCTATTTTTCCTTTTTAACCGTTATCTACTTTTATCTCCTTTTATTGCAGCAATCATTTCCGAATACTCTCATTCTACAATTCATTCTACAATCAACGATTTTCCGCTCATCTCTTTCGGCTGCTCAACTTCGAGGAGTTGCAAGACCGTGGGCGCGACATCCGCCAGGATTCCGTCATCGCGCAACTTGCGCTCTACTCCGTCGCCTGCTATCAGCGATAGTGGAACCGGATTGGTGGTATGGGCTGTGTGTGGCTGTCCGGTGCTCTCGTCCAGCATCTTTTCCGCATTCCCGTGATCGGCTGTGAGAATCACCGCTCCTCCGACTTTAAGGATCTCATCGACGACGCTCCCCACGCAGCCGTCCACCGTCTCGACCGCTTTTACGGCGGCGTCGAAGATGCCGGTATGTCCGACCATATCCGGATTGGCAAAGTTGAGAACGATGAGGCCGTATTTGCCGGAGTCGATACGCCTGATAACCTCATCCCTGACCTCATAAGCGCTCATCTCAGGCTTGAGGTCGTAGGTCGCAACTTTTGGCGATGGGATGAGAGCGCGATCCTCTCCGGGATTCGGCTGCTCCTTGCCCCCGTTAAAAAAGTAGGTAACGTGAGCGTACTTCTCCGTCTCGGCGATGCGCAGCTGGCACAGCCCCTTGCGGCTGAGCACCTCTCCCAAGGTGTTGCTCAGGTTTTGCGCCGGAAATGCAATCGGCGCGTTCAATGTTGCATCATACTGGGTCATGCAGGTGTAGCGAACATGAATCGGCTTGGTGGGAAATTCCTTGAAATCAGCGTCCACAAAGGCGCGGCTGATCTCCCGTGCCCTATCCGGTCGGAAGTTGAAGAAAATGATGCTGTCTCCGTCCTCGATCAATCCGGCGCTGTCGATAACGGTCGGCTGCAAGAACTCGTCGTTCTCGCCCCGCTCGTAGCTCTGCTCGACCGCAATCTCCGCCGTCTCGGCCTTCAGGCCCACGCCGTCCGTCAGGCAGCAGTAAGCTCTCTTCACCCGGTCCCAGCGCTTGTCCCGATCCATGGTGTAGTAGCGACCGGAAACCGTTGCCACCTTTCCGATTCCGATCTCGGAAAACTTCTCCTTGAGTTCCTTAAAATAGGTCAGAGCGCTTCTCGGCGGAACATCACGGCCATCGAGGACCGCGTGGACGTAAACCCGCACCATGCCCTTTTGCCTGGCCATATCCAGGAGGGCGAAGAGATGAGTTATGTGGCTGTGAACCCCGCCGTCGGACAGAAGACCGATAAAATGCAGCTTGCCCTTTCCTGCACCATTCATGGCCTGCTCTAAAACGGAATTCCGGCATAACTTTCCTTCTTCCACTGCCAAGCTGATTCTGGTGTAATCCTGGTAGACGATCCTTCCTCCACCCAAGTTGAGGTGACCGACCTCTGAATTGCCCATTTGGCCGCGTGGAAGGCCTACTGCCAGGCCGGAGGCCTTTATGGTTGTAGTTGGATATTTCTTCCAGAATCGCTCCAGATTCGGCTTGTTCGCCTTGGCGATGGCATTGCCCTTCTCCTCAGAACTTATGCCAAAGCCGTCCATGATTATGATCGCTAAGGGCTTCATCTCGGCATAGCCTTCAATCAAGCGGCTATATTTAATCTGCTGTGGGATTGATGCAAATTTTAGGAATTTGTGCGGAAAAAATAACCAGGCGAATGAATTTGAGGATTATAAAATAGTGAAATATCAAACCCGTCTTTATTTCCATATTCAGATTTCGATTGTCGTATCTCAATTGTCGGATTTTTGTTTTAAGCGTTCAATTTTTCTGCAATTTCACTCTTTAATCCTTTTTCGCCGATGAGCGGAACGAATGCCACGCCCATCTTCTCTTCTATCGCAAAGCCGTTCTTCCTCGTAACCAAAAGCAACTCCGGATAGCCGCGGCCTACAGGCAGAAACATCTCTCCGCCGGGTTTAAGCTGCTGCTTGAGCGGCTCTGGGACCTCCGGCGCTGTGGCCGCCACGCTGATGCGGTCGTATGGTGCGTCAACTACCACGCCCTAAAGATGCGGCCTACTTGCGGCAAAGAGGTGAAGAGGCCATGGCAAAGAGGCTGTGGCTGTGGCAAAGAGCTAGTGACGGTTCTGGCGCGAAGAGGATAAACTAGTGGCAATGAGTTCATATCCTTCCTATCTACTTGATACGGTTAATATCTCGGTGTCGATTTTTAAGCGGCATTGTTGTAGGAAAATATGAAAACCAACTTGGATATGGTCACATCACGGCGCAAACAGCTTTTGGAGCTTATTGCAGCCGCGTCCGATGAAATAGCAGCAATAGATGCAGCCATCGTGAAAGATGAGGAGATAGATTACAGCGAGGCGACAAATGTTGATCTCAACACAAGTATTTGCAGAGACAAAAGTCCGAGGGGATCACATTAGAGAAATTGCGGCGCAGGCATGCCAGTCAATTCTGAACCAAGCGTTATTTTATAGAGCCAAGAAGATGATTTCTTGTAATGCCGAAATCAACGATCTCCGGTCATGATGAAATAATCATGGCGGATAATATAGTCCGGCAAAATATTGCTTGAAAGCCGTGGGACGGCAGGCCAGGGAAGGCCCTAAAGCAGCCCCATGTTCTCAAGCTGCGTCTTGACGCTCTGCGCACCTTCTTCGCACTCCTCCGGCGATTTGCCGCCCGTAATCACCAGTTTGCCGGAGCTGAAGATGAGCACCACTACTTTGGGCACCTTTATCCTGTAGACCAGACCGGGAAACTGCTCGGGCTCATACTCTATGTTCTCCAGGCCCAGGCCCAAGGCGACGGCGTTTAAGTTCAAGTCCGTCTTCAGATCAGCGGAAGCCACAATATTCTGAACGTGGATCTCCGGCTCCAGATTGATATTATCGAAGCCGATAGACTTGAGCGTTTTGGCCAGGGTGTTGATGACCGCGCGAACATCCTCGACGCTCTTGGATCCTGTGCATACTATCTTGCCGGAAGTGAATATAAGAAAAGCGGCTTTAGGGGCCGTGACTCTGTAGACGAGGCCGGGAAACTTCTTCTTGTTATACGCCGCGCCCTCCAGCTCAGCCTCAATCTTAAGCAGGTCAAACGCTTCCGCCAGCTTGGTGGATGCCACCACGTTCACGATCTCAATTGTGGTCTTCACGCACATATATATTCAAATCACTCTTTATAAAGTACAGCGTTGAACCTGTAGTAAGCTCTGAATAAGCCTTCCACAATCCACCATGCGGTCAAGGAACATTGCAGGAGGCCCGAAAAAGGTCCGTGTCCGTTTCGCAGGATTGCGATTAGAAAAAACGTGAGGGAGCCGGCATCTCTTTCGATGCGAAATTTCCTGATTGGAATGAGCGATACTTCGCGACACAAGAATTAGATGTCGTGATTGTCACAGTTATGTGACAACAATTCCCACGGCATGAGACCTATATTCTGTGCCGTTGCGGCGGGTCCAAAAATAAGCCTTTCTGTGACTTATCTACCCGAAAGTCAATGACCACATTTAGCCTGTGGGGCGCATAGCTTCTCACCACGCCCTGATAAACGACTTCAGCCTTGGCACCGACTCGCTCAGCCGCTTGGGCAATCATGGCCCAATCCCCATAAAGAGCGTCCTCCGGCGAGATGGCATAGTAATGGATAATGCCGCCGGACTTTGCCGCTTTCATGGCAGGGATGAGGAATTGTGATGCGCTGTGGGGAAGGTTCATGATAACGTGATCTGCGGTGTCGGCATAGCTTAGAGCCAGCTCATTTGCGTCTCCCTCCAGGATCTCGATATCCTCGATCTTGTTTAGCCGGGCGTTTTCTCGCATGTACTTCACCGCTACGGGGTTCTTGTCCATTGCGATTACTCTCGCCCCTTTCTTTGCCATGAGGAAGGCAAAGGGACCTACGCCAGCGAACATGTCCAGGACCGTGTCGCCCTGGCGGATCTGTTTCGCAACCCTGAGCCGCTCCGTTCCCAGGCGGGGCGTGAAGTACGCACGCTGCAGATCAATCCGGTAGCGCAGGCCATGCTCTTTGTGGATAGTAGTGGTGCGCTCTTCTCCCGCCACATGCCGGAAGCGGCGCGTTCGGAACTCTCCTTCTACATCCGAAATGGGCACGATGACGGTCCGAATGCTTCTGTTGGTAGCCATGAGTGCAGAGGCGATTTGCTCGATTTGCTGTGCATCGGCGTTCTCTTCTTCCTTCGTCTCATTATCAGTCGTTGCTTCTCCCTCAGCCTTCGCTTTCCCTTCGGCCTCTGCCGCTGCTCCTGCATCCGCCTCCACCACATTCGTCTCCACCTCTTCCGCAATGGCGATGTCGCCTACTATCTCGAAGCTGGGCCGGAAACCCAGCAGCTCTTCCGGGGTGGGAAAATGCTCCTCGGGCAAGAATTCCGTCTCCAGGAACTCGAAATCGGAAATCAGCCTCAAGCGGGCAGCAGCCTCATCATCGATCTCATGGACCGGCAAAAAGATGTTTGAATCGTCCGAGCGGATCTTGCGTTTGGCGTCGAAGGCTCCCGTCTCCACCAGAGCCTTGCGAAAACGCTCGCCATAGCTTCTTTTTACCTTGATTCCACGAGATACGGCAGAGGTAGACATTGCGGGCAATTCTTGAGGACCCGATTAAAATCACTGTTGCTCCTGCAAACAAAAGTGGCTTAAGAACGAAGGATGAAGGATTCTTGAAATATTGAAACTCGAAATCCTGAAAAGCAGGGTTCGCTAAAGAGCCAAGCGATTAAAAAGATGGAGTGTAGCGGATATGAAATGGCCACTGATCTTATTGCTGATCACGCTAATTTTCGGGATATTTGCCACCGTTGTCTCCGGCGCGCCGGATGAGGTCGTCGGGCGTGTGGTAAGCGTCGTCAGCGGCAACGCCTTCGGCATAGAGATGCTGACGCCCGATGCTCGAGTGAAGAACATCGACAGCGTGCTGCTGGCGGATGTCGTCTCTCCCTCGACGGTGACGCCGGAAGGAAAAAAGGCGCGGGAATATTCCGATGCGATGCTGAAGAATAAAACAGTCTATCTGGACATTGATGATAACTCCACCGGCGGCAGGAACGGGTGGAGCCAGTTGATCTGTGTCATGTATCTGATGGACTCCGACTCCCGGCCCGTCTGGCCGCCATTCAATAGGATTCTTGTAGACTCCGGCAACGGCGTTTTAAAGGACGATAAGAAGAATGAGTTCAACGCTTCAAGCTGGTGGCAGGAGGCTCCGGCGACGTTTACGGCCAAGGCAAAATGGGCCGACGAAAAGGAGAGCACGAATCGTGTGGACGTCGGCGTCCTGACGAGGGCGGCGAGTATGGGCAACAGTTTGAAGACAGAGGCGAAATCGGCTCAGACTCAGATTCTGCCGAATGATCCGAATTCTACCAGCATTCTGAAGAAAGATGCCCGTTCCGGGGCGGTGAGCATAGGATATCGGTAGACGAGGCTGTTCCCTCGTCTTCTTCTTCGTCTTCCTTAGTCGGAGGTCCTGCCGTCTTTTCTCGATTACTGCACTGTTGCGAGAGAAGATTGCATCATTTGCAGGATGGCATCTTTCTGGCTGGAATTCTACATATATGATGAGACGTGAGGTGAGCTTAACATGGCAGGTTGCGCTTAGATTGTAGCGGTTTGGGTTACATGGTTTTGAGCTTTGTAAAATTGCAGGCATTATATGCACTGGCCCTTCAAACAAATGTGAAATCCCTGAATCGAGAATTCGAGATAATCTGATAAATTGGCGAGAGTTGCCTGCATAAACTCTAATTTTAGTTAAAAAGTGTTAATTCTAATTTCAAAACCGTCACAAGGTTAAAATATACCTGAATGAAATAGCTTTCCGGGTAGGAGGATAGTCTTATTCATTTTGGCTGTTGTAGTGGATGGAGGTTACTTGGCGTATCGCTATTAATGATGACAGTTATGGCAGGATCCGCCTCTGCATTTACCCTCACGATATATGTATTCCATGATGATAATTATAATAGTATTTGGGATACCGGCGAAACAATCTATGCACAATCCGGTTTTCTCGATCCTTCTTCCGGCGGCCCCGGTAGCCTCTTCCAGCCAAATCCTACTACCGGAATAGTTACAATAACAGGATTAACCGGCACCCATTCTATATACTTCCCATCCAGGCCCAGCACAGACTCTTTTACTTCCCCCCCTGGTTATGAATTGCTTTTCAGCCAAGGCGATCCTTGGCCGGTAACCCTCGACTCAGATAAGACGGTGTACTTTGGCATCAACACAGCCAAAACCGATCTGGGCGTATCCATGACACGCCAAGCTCTGGTCGCCGGTATGACGGACCAGCTTGCTTACACTATAGTTGTTACTAACTATGGAACACTCGCAGGCGAAGCGAGCTTAACTGATAATCTGCCAACAGGTGTTACCAATGCCAGGTATACCAGTGGTAGTGATACGACTAAATATCCATGGTACAGTCCCCTTGGCCTCGGCAATATGGTTTCAGGAAGTAGCCGAACCATAAAGATCTATGTCGATGTTCCTGCCGATGTCACTACAATCGGTTCCAATACCGCAACAGCTACATCACCAAATGTCGAACCCAGCCCCGATCACCATTCCAACAGCGCCAGTGCTACGGCTACCATCAATACCAGATCGGATCTTGGCATAACCATGACCAGCCAGGCACTGATAGAATGCCTGCAGGATCAGCTCGCTTATACCGTAACCGTAACCAATTATGGACCAAGCGTTGCCAGATCTGTCAGCCTGGCTGATGCTCTGCCCACAGGTATGGCCAATGCCAAGTATACCCTTGATAGCGGAACTACCAAGGTCGCCTGGTCCAGTCCTCTGGCACTTGGCAACATGGACTCTGGCATAAGTCATACCGTAAACATTTATGCCGATATTTCTTCCGGCCTTACCACTATCGACTCTAACACCGCCACAGTCTCCTCCTCTACGGTTGAGCCAAGTCCCGATACCAATCATCCAAATAGCGCTACAGCTTCCAGCACTATTACAGAGCAGTCCGACCTGGGAGTGGCCATCGCCGGCCAGGCTCTGGTGGCAGGCTTGCCGGATCAGATGGCTTACACCATTACTGTAACCAATTATGGACCTAGCATTGCAAGATCCGTCAGCCTTGCCGATGTACTCCCCGATGGTATTTCCAATATAAAATACACCCTTGATAGCGGAACTACAAAGACCGCCTGGTCAGGCTCGCTCGCCCTCAATGATATGAACTCGGGTTCAAGTCATACCATCAACATCTATGCAGATGTTCCTGTGGATATTACGTCTATTGGTTCCAACACTGCGACAGCGTCTTCATCAACTTCCGAGCCGAGTCCCGATCCACATCCTAATAGCAACAGCGCTACTGATACGATTAATACCGTTTCCGATCTTGACACGGCAATAACAGGCAATACTCTGATGGCCGGGCAGCAAAACC
>RPOO01000125.1 GCA_003857025.1 Methanothrix sp. | reverse complement strand
CTTCGGGATCGATCCGCGGCTTCATGCGGGACCGGCGGGACGCGCGCTCGTAGATGCTGGCGCAGCGGACTGCTTCGAAATAGTCCCTGTTCCGTTGATCGATCGAGATGGTGGATGGGAACTAGAATCATGCTACTTTCCAATAACGGGAATTCAGGCACGCTGCCTACATGATTGTCCAATTCATACTCAAGCTGCTCATCAAAGCGATCGTAGAACGAACTGGTGCCCAATTCAGATCGCATCGATGCTTTGACGCTGGCCACGCTCCGCATTCAGATCCGATTGAATAAGCTCTCAAATGTTTGGCCTTAGACTATTCTCGTTATTCTGTTCCAGGCCTCTATCAGACTATCTTCATATTCCTCATTTCACTGATGCTAATAGGGCGGATGCGTAGGCATGTTTTTATCCATCCAAAATTTGATAAGAGTCAATTCAGGACTCATAGGCTCTACATATGGATTAGATTTTTCAAATTCATCCTCTTGTTTTTTTACAGCGACCAATTCATTTCTTGCCCATTCGGATACTGGATTTTCATCAGTACCCAATAGTCTACCGGAATCTTTCTCAATTTGCTCCAAACATAATTTCTGCAAATGATAGCATTTATCCGCCAAGGGAAGATTATCATAAACATGACAATTAGCAATAATTAATTTATAAATTATCGTAGAACTAGCAGGATTTTTTAAAGCATGGAGAGCTTGAGACATCATGGGCGAGAGATCTCCACAAAGACATTTTGCTTCTTCACCGAGGGTAGTTAAATACAAATGAACGAGTTCAAGACAATCATGTGCTAATTGACTCACGTTTTCTGTTTTTCGTTGTACGAAGGGATGATTTCTTGAAGTATGCATCGATATTCTCATCTGATCGTTACCCGTCTGCGTTTTCACGCCAAAGATTCTCTGCATATTTTGATTGCCTAACCTTTTCTGCAGGTCATATGCTTCTTTCTGTCCCCGAACTTGATGCGAGCGAACGGAACCAGAAGCCGATGCGTGACGATTTATGTCAGGCTTTAATGTCTTTTTATGCATGATTTACACCTTGTTTCATTGATTTCTCCTAATCATCATTCGTTAAATATAGAATTTTATTTATTAACTTATGAGTCAATAAATTATGTAGATTTATTTGAATTATCAAGATCCAGCAACAAAAAGTCTCATATGGTTTTTCCCTGGCAATCATAATCATCTTTTAGTGTCGGTTTGATTCACTCCACCCGAACCGTCTTTTGTGTCATGGCAAAGGCTTTTTTAAAAAAAAGTTCGTTCTCGGCATGGAACTGGCGAAGCAGCTTCTCCAGCTCGCAATTCGAGCCTCATACTTTTGCTTCTTGCCATTGCCGCGGAATGCTTTTTTAGAATTTTTCGGCCAATTCATTTCTCCACTGAGATGCATTGGTCATAGGTTAAGGAAAATGCAATTAGATCACGAATATTATTATTATTACAATTCGGGTACTTGAGGGCATGATAACCTAAAAATCATAATGCATCATAGTTTTGTCCGGTTTCGTGCCCTTCGAGCCTTCGCGTGAACCGGGATCTAACGCGAAGGCACTATAGACGCGCAAACCGAAGATGCATCCAATACCCTCCGATAATTTCATCAATGCGGAGATTAAAAAATTAACTGTATACATCTTCAAATTCATCATTTTAATTTATCTTCTACAATCCGATACAGATCTTGAGCAGCACTATCAGGCATGTATTTAGCAGCCTTTTTAACCTCTTTTAAAATTTGTTCGCGATCGGTACTATTTTCACTATTGTCATAATTTTCAATCATGACTTTAATGGGAGTATTTAAAGCCAAGAAGTCCTTTATATTTTTTGGCAGTTTATCCAAGATTGAATCTGGTTTTAAAACTGGGGAGGTGCACTTATGCATAGGCATGGCGAAAGGTTCGCATATCACTCCACAGCTAGCGGAGCACATTTTTTTCGCTTTATAAAAGCGGTTTTTGCATCGTTTTTCGTCCGGCAAAGGGATAGGCGATTCATTCCGAACGATGTTTTTAGTTTTAGGCGATGCAAAAATAGATCCGGTTCTAGGAGACTCTTCCGTCATGCATGATTTTCCGGCGAAATGAACAGCACTCGCTCTAGGACTCATTGCCAAAGGTTGCCGGGTGAAAGTTCCAGATTCTCGGATTGCAGATGCATCAATCTCGTCAGATTCGATATATTCATGTAGATTCATAAGCAGTTCTTCCATCTGCAAGAGATAGAGATCAAAATGATCAACAAAATTTATAACGTTATCACAATCAAAAATACTTTCAAGTGCGGATACATTGCATGATGAATGTTCCGCGATTAATGCAGCAATGTGAGTGCCAGAACTATCTTTAATCGCTTTATAAAAACTATAATCATTTTGTTTGTTTCTAGGATAATTTATTAATGCGCGTATAAAATTAGAGTTCATGCGAAGAAGCGCTACTTTTTGAACTAAATCATGATAATATTCAAATCGGTCTATTTCGGAGTAATTTTCTATAGATATTTGTTCGATCAATTCAAGAGTTTCGATGCAATAACTTTTTACATTAACTGAACAAGAATCTGTGTTTTCTTTGTCCTTTGAATGAGAGGGCTCTTTTTCTTCTTCACAAACAGGAGTTTCATTCGACTCTAAAATGAGAGGTCCTGAAATCATGCAACGGTCCATGGTCTCTTTAGGGTCGATATATTTATAAATTTTTTCAAATTGCTTATAGTCTTGATTAAATTGATTGTTATAATACCGATATATTATAGAATTCTGCTCAATCGAGTCAATTGATCCACCTAACTTCGTACCTAATACTTCTTCCATATTCATATTGATTCTTGGAAGAGGCCCGCTCAGCTTGGGTCCAATTATATTTGGCTGCTCATTGTTTCCTTCCAAGCTTGCTATGCGAGAATGATGCGGCCTCACTAATGATTTAGAAATATTCAGGCTTTTTTCCTTTATATCAAAATCCATGATAGATTTAGAATATTTATTTTCTGATTTTAATAAACAAATATATTCATCCCATTCGCGCATAACATAGTTAATCTCCTCAGTCAAATTTGTTTTGAATTTATTTTGATCACGATCAATTGGGGCCTCACTATTACATCTAATTATTAAAGAAAAAATTTTAAAAATATTCATTAATAAATTCATTTGTTCTTGATAATCTTCATTACCAAATGGAATTTTACGATATTGCTTTAGATATTGAACAAGAGGGCCCTTTTGCTTATCAACCCATTTTAGATTTTTTCTTAGATGAGTGCCCACGCATTGCAAGATATTGGATTCACCCGGAGAGATTTGAAAGTACTCTCTGCCAGAATTTATTATCCCAGATTCACTTGTCCGACGCATGGCATCTGCAAGCGGCAAGGATGAAATATCAGCAGGGTCCACGGAGGTCTTGCGCCTTAGTGAAAATAGATTCACCAGATCTGCTCGACTATTCCTGGGTACTGAACTGGATCGGCATTTATCACCCCTATTTTTCGATGCATTGCGCGACCTTCTCTCAGTGAATACATTCTCCATCATTAACACCCTCATATCTCAAATTTATTACTTGACAAAACCTTAATTCGTTCAACCGCGATTTGCAGAACCATGCTACAAAAAAATCGTTTCGCACCTCTATATTCATCCTCCTTTGCCCATCTCCGCCCTGATCATCGCCCTCATCTCTTGGAAGGGATACGACCCAGGCCCCAATTCAATCGCTTTGTCGATGCACACCAGAGCCTCTTCCATGTCTTTCATTTGATAGTAACAAACGGCCTTGCAGTAATGAGCCGCAGGATTCTCACCAAAGAAGCTGAGCGAGCGCTCGGTATATTGCAGAGCCTCAGAGTAGCGATCCATGGTGCATAGAAGCGTAGCCATCTGATATGGCACATCGCGCCGGTCTCCGACCATAGGATAGTAATTGTCCCAGGTTTTCTGGATCGCATTGTGCACTTCTTCCTGCAGATCCACGGGAGCGATCCTGATCTTCTCCGCAATGGCCGGGAAGCAGTTGTAAAAGACCTTGGAGTCCCAGCCGCTCAACCGCAGAAACGCCAGGATCTGAGAGAGATCGAGGGCTGCATAATTCTGGTCCAATCCCTTCTTGAGAATGAAGAAATCATCCGGCCCGAAGCTCTCCATCGCATCATGGAAAGCATGGCAGGTCTCGATCCAGCCGCCCGGATGCGCGCCCATGAGGAATGCACAGACATCAATCCCGGAATACTGATAGGACTTGGCCAGGAACGTCCCGCCCTGTTCCTCGATATACTTCCCCAAGGCATGATAGTTCATCATCAGAGAAAAACTGCCGTGGATGCTGATGCTCGGCCTTCCCAGATCCTGCAGCTCGACCTCTCTGCTGTAGCCTTTATCGCTCGATATCATCATCATCCTGCCGCTGCACAGTTTCAGTAGACGTTCCATGCATCCCATCGCGGCGGAGGGAAAGAGAATGTTGGTGTCGGCAAGATGGGACTGATAATATTTCAATATCCCATCCTGCTGCGGGTCTCCGTAGTAGTCGCCATCGATGAGATTGTCCTCAAAGGAAAAGCCAAGGCGCTTCAGGATGGTATGATCTGCCATGTCCGTCTCATTCTTGGAAGATACGAGGGCGATCAATGTCTCATAAAGCTCGCCGTTATGAATGCTGAATGCATCCTGCGGTATGCTGTCAAAAAAATAGTTGGCAATAACAACCATCGGATTCTTGACGCTTCCCGGACTCAAACGTTCCCCGGAAAGATTCAGCACGATCTCCGAATCATTCTGTGCATCAAAGTTTGCAAAGTCGAGAGTCCCCCGCTCGATGAACGGCAAAAAAAAGGGATGACTTTTCCAGTGTTCCAGATTGCGCTCCGGCAGATCTGTCATCACATATTTATACTGTAAGCCCTTAAGAGACGACCTGTCCAAAATATCCGAGAATTTTTTGAGAAAATGATAGGCAAAACAGCCCGACCCCGAGCCAAGTTCTATAAAATAAAAAAGGCGGCTCCCGTCCGAAGACAAGGAGCCGTTTGATTCTTGTTTATTCGCAACACAATCCCGTAAAAAACCGAAGACCAGCCGCGCATAAGAATTTGCTATGAATGAATTACTGGTTATGAAATATGGGACGACGCCCTGACTCCAGGCCATAGCGCCCTGATTTATGAAGAAATTGCGCTGGATTTCCCATAGCTTCGACTGAGAGAGGCGCTTTCCCGTCTCAAGAATATGCTTTAAGAGCCCTTCCGCCGGAACTCTCAGAGTTCCATTGCGATTTATGTAACCAAGCCTGTTATTCGCTGCGCTCAAGTTAAACACTCCCTTAATTTCAATAACATTATAAATTCAATTTTCAAAAATTATATTGAGTTGAATTTTAATTTTTTTGAAAATTTTTATTTGCTAGATGATAATATTTTCCAAAATCGCTCTGATTGCAAATGAGCCCCACTTTTTTATACTCGTTCACGGTGGCTTTGATGAGATGCTCCATATTGATGACCCCCGTGCTATCGGCAGCCATGAATGCGGCTGCCATCAGAATGTTCTTTATGTTTCCGCCGGCCAGCTTGAATCGGCTGGCCAAGAACTGGAAATCCACATCATCTCCCAGTGGTGCCTCAGCCGGCAGAAGACTCTTCCAGATGCGCTGACGGCCAGCCTCATCCGGGAATGGGAATTCTACGATGAAGTGCATTCTGCGAACAAAGGCTTCATCTATGTTATTGCTGAGATTGGTGGCCATGATGACGATTCCTTCATGCTCCTCCATCTTCTGCAGCAGATAGCTGACTTCAATATTTGCATACCGATCATGAGAATCCTTAACTTCACTCCTCTTGCCGAAGATGGCATCCGCTTCATCGAAGAAGAGAATGGCATTGATCTCTCTTGCTTCCTCAAAGATTTTATTAATATTCTTTTCCGTCTCGCCGATGTACTTGCTGACAATTGAAGACAAGTCCACTTTGTAGATCTCAAGCCCCAAATCCCTTGCCAGGATTCCCGCGGCCAGAGTCTTTCCGGTGCCGGATGTGCCGGAAAAGAGAATATTCATTCCTTTGCCGAGGGAAAGCTTCTGGCTGAAACCCCATTCATAGTAAACGGCTCCTTTGTTCCGGATGAAGTTCTTGACATCGCACAGCTGAGCCATCTTATCATCGGGCAAGACAAGCTCTGCTCTGCTTAGCTCTGTGTTGATTCTAGTGGAAAGAGCAGAGAGCTTGCGGCTGGCCTGCTCCCGGCTTCCCCGATAAATATGCTCTTTCTCCAGACTGTCCCTGCCCTCCAGAACTGCAATATTTCTGGCAGCCGACACGGCATCTTCTATCTGGCCGGATGTGAATACGAACTTGGATGCCAACTCGTCGATATCCTTTTCCTCCAGCTGTTCTCCCAACTCCTGCAGCCACATACTCTTACGATCCGGGAATTCGGGCACAGGCATAAAGATGGTGAAAGCGCTTCTCTGAATCTCTCTTGCCAATTCCATATTATCTAAACAAGAGAGCATAACAAATCCCGAGAATGAGGAGATCGCCTTTTCCAGTCCGACCTTAATTTGCTGGGTTCTGGGTTCATTTGCAGGAAGAAGATCCAGCCCGGTAATATAAACCGCCCGGCTTTCCAGCACTGCCTTTTGCAGCGGCCAAGATAGTACATCTACTATATCGGTGCTGTTAGAGGCAAGGGGCAAAAGATCTATCTTGAGGAATCCAAGGCCGACCGACTCGCAGATTGCCTTAGCCACTGCTTTTTTCCCAGAACCGTAGGGTCCCTGAAGGATGCACACTCCTATGCCGCCCTCTTTCTCCAAATAACCGATCAAGTTCTTCACACTTGAACGGATCTTTTCCGGAATTCTTACCGATTCGAGAAGACTGGCACGATTCTCTTCGAATTCCGATCCTTTGCAATCCGGATCCTCCAATTTAGATTCCCCAAAACCCGAATCTTCTGATTTGAATTTTATGCATTCGGATATTTCGATTGATTTGTCCTCGCCGCATCCATCCTCTTCGCCCAAAATGTAGCTTAGGATATTGGGATTTAATCTGAGAGCTGAAGCGATTTTTGGTATATCCTCTCTATCTGCTGCAATTTCGAGAATCCTATTGTGCAGCAGCGTTGCAGTGGGAAGGAAGAATTTTCGTGACTCTATCATATCCTCAAAAGTTTTGCAGAGCAGCTCCTGAACCAGGCCGACACTGGGGAACTTTCTGGTAAGATCGTCTTGCAGATATCCGTAGAGCCGCTCATATTTAGGGTCCAGCTCGCTTGCCGCGCATATTAGGATCGCATCCATCTCAAGCCGATTCAGGGAAAAGCACCTGGCCAGCCGGAAGAGCCGCGGCTCCATGGCCAATTCCAGAGATTTGAGGACCTTTTGCTGAATCTCCAGCTCTTTGGTAAGAATTCTATCGGAGTAGTTGGCCAATTTGCCCTTGGCAACAATCATGCTCTCCCGATTTTCCAAGAGAGCTTCGGCCTCGCTGTCGGAGACGTACAGCCCGGAGAACGGATCATCTCCACGCCGGTAGCCTGTGGTCTTAGAGGCCTGAAGCTGCAAAAGGATCAGATCGAGTCTTGCCAACTCATCCCTTAAATACTCTAAATCGCTTTGGTAATATTCAGCTATTTTTAATTCCTCCAATATAATAGTCTTAATTAAATTAGTTACGATTGGAAATTCATTCAAATCAGAAATTTGCAAATATAATAAAAATAAGAATGATGATGCAGCCCATCCTCGGTGTGATTTGCGATCAGAATGTGAAGACATACTGAAATTTTGGGAAATCGGCTGCATTATTCTATTGTTTTTGGGAATTTATCGGCATTCTGGAGCCAAACCAATATCCTCCGATGCATGTTATTATATTTCCGATAATGGTAATTATCGACTCTTTTGTGTTATCATCACCCATTAATGCAGCGATAATAAAGACGCTCCAGGCAATGATAAGAAGGCTTTCCGTGACGTAGAAGCTCTCACCTTTGCCTAACATGCCGGACGGCTTTGGCTCTTCGGCTATACCCGAGCTTAGCAACTTTTCCGCTAAGAGATCATCCTGACAATTTATGGTGCTTCCGGCCTTAAGACTAACTGCATCTGATCCGGACCCATAAGAATAGTCAGAAATCAAGCGAACTGTCTTCAATAAAATTTCCTCCGAATTCGTGATTGATTCATAGTCAAAATTGTTCGCAAAAATTTTTTTAGCGGGAGTGGTTGCAGAAAGGAGATATTCCTCGCCCATTCCTGCCCCATGAAAAAAATAATTATTGCGAGTAACGTATCTTAGACGAGTCTATATGTGAATACCTTCTCCCATGATTTTCGTCCGCAGCTTCCTCAACGCAAACATGGCCAGGCCGTCCGTGTGGCGACGGTTCACTCCATCCACGGAGAGTGATTCATACCATTGCTTGCGCGTCTTTTGCTTTCCGCCGTCCGGGTCCACGATCCTGATGCCGGCAGCGCCAATGGCGTTGATTCTGCTCTCCCACATCTTCGCTCCGGCCAGCTTCATTCCCTTCTTGACTTCCGATGGCTTGATCTCTCGAAGACCGCTCTCGGTGTCGTCATCGAAGATGGTCACACTCTTAACAAGGTCGAGAATATTGATCGTCTCCGGCAGGCCGATAACGCCCAGAGGAAGATCCCTCTCCAATCCGGTCCAAGGCACGCAATGCTCCATCCAATCGTCGTCTGGCTGTTTTT
>RPOO01000124.1 GCA_003857025.1 Methanothrix sp. | reverse complement strand
AGCCGAATGGGGTCTCCGGTAGTGCAGCAATTCCCGCAGCGTTTGCATTTAAAAAGCAGATGACAGGCCATGCGGTAATAGTCGATGGTGGTGTACTTCGCTGCCGCCAGCTCGGTGAAGACCTGCTCGTCCGGCAGAGCGGTGGCCTTCAAGAGCATAGCTGCGATTGTCTTCGGGTCTATTTCGAATTCCGCCATTTCTGCATGGCTTTTTAATAGGCATCCTTTTCAAGCTTGCCCTTCTATTCAGTAAGATATGTCCAAGGAGATCGTTCTCATCGGCAGGTCCAACGTCGGCAAATCCACACTTTTCCGGGAACTGACGGGAAAGAAGGCACGGGTCGGAAAGCGTCCCGGCATCACTCTGTACCCATTGAAAGTCAAGGTCGGCGATGTCTTCTATGTGGACATGCCCGGCTACGGATTCATGCTCAGAGCTTCCAAGGCCGATCAGGAGAAGACCAAGGATCTGATCGTGCAGTATTGTGAGACGCATGCCGCCGACATCCTGCTGGCAGTGCAGATCATCGATGCCGCCTCCTTCCTGGACATCGCCGACCGCTGGGAAGGCCGCGGCGAGGTGCCGTTTGAGATCGAGCTTTGGGAATTTTTAAAAGACATGGGCCTGGATGTGGTCTTGGCTGCGAATAAGATAGACCGCATAACTAAGCTTGATCAGGACAAAGCCATGGATCTGATCTGCGAGCGGCTGGACATGCTGCCGCCCTGGACCCAGTGGACGGATGTGGTCGCGCCCATCAGCGCAAAGCGCGGCCAGGTTGATCCGCTTCGAAGAATCATTGGCAGGCGGCTGAGCAGCCTGCCGTCTGTTACAGGATAGCTAAAAAGTGTTGATTCAATCAAGCAGCCGGATTGAGCCCAAGTGAGAACTGAATAGAAATGAAAATTAAAATGAATTAAAAAAAATAATATAAAATGAATGATAATTGAATTATAGAAGATTTTTTCAACATATGCAAGAATTCTTTAAGCATGACGAAAATGCACCAATATACGAAATCCAGCGTTGAAAAAAAAGTTGCCCGTACAGCTTCTCCTGTCTCAAAAATTTATCTGTTTTGCCTGATTGGCAAAATATCCGAGTAAAGGCTATTCCACATTTATGGTTCAATGAATGAGTTACTTCGACAATTGGTTAAACCGAAATCGTCATATAGTAATAACAGAAAGGCAAGATCAGGTTCTTGAGAATGATTCTTGAGAATGATTCTTGAGAATGTGTGTGATAGATGCGCAAAAAGTGTTCTTGGCTTTCGAAGTAGTGATTAAATCTGGGAACTTTAGGCGCCAATCAGTAGTATCGAGGACAGGTAGATATGAGATACCACAAATTATTGCTTGGCATAACTGTTATTGCTTTCGTCTTGGTACTGGCAGATGCTGAACCCGGTGACCCGCTCAATCCAAGCCAACTGGGCGAATCAATGTCCATGCCCTTGCCCCAAGAGCTCATTCAGGATGCTAAGGATGCAGGAGTGATAACGAAATCCAATCCGCTCTATAATTCTGATAGCAACCAGCCTGGTTTTTCCGTCGTGCCTCAGAGCGAAGCGTATGCGGATGATTCTCTGGAGGGTGTTAATGTAACCGGCACCTGGTCCTTCAATTTCACGAGAAGAGACAATGAGCGGATGAAACTGTATCTGATCCAGAACGAAGACAGGATCATGGGTCGTGGAGTCATAAATAGAGGAAATGAAACGGAGAATGCTACAGCTAGCGGCTTAATATCTGGGGAGAAGATGAGCTTAAGCGTGATGCCGGCAGGAGTTTTGGAGCTGTACAAGCTCAATCTGTCACTATCCTCTCTGGATGCAGGGACCTACACCGTCTACATGGCCGACGGCGGCACCCAGTCCGGCGAGGTGACATTCGCGGTCTCCTCGAATATTTTCAAATCTGCATCTAACGTCGCCGAAGATGGACCGAGTGCATATGCCAAGCGGGATTCGGCAGCATCGACGCCCGTCCAGCTTTCGGGGACTCAAGGGGCAAGCGGGAGGATTAGCTCTGCAGTGTCCACTAGCATGTCATCCGGTGGTGGATCTGTGAGCGGAGACTCATCCAGCTCTGCATTCTCCGGCTCAGTTATGTGAAGGTTCAGTGGCGCCAGATCCTTTACTTCGACCTATTGAGGCTTAGGAAACAATGCTAAAATAAGGCTCTTAAATTGGGGCATCATTAGACTGAATTTGGATCAGCAGATATTATTATGTAAATAAATTCAGAACAGGCTCAAGACAAGCCAAAGGCTATGAGCCTAGATGCCAAATAGAAGAAGGGGAGTCAACATTTCGGAAAAGGTAAGTTGGAGCGAGGCCCCTTCTGTCTTTCATTATACCTTCTAGCGCGCATCCTGAACCGGCTCAAATCGTCGGGACGATTGTCATGATCTTAGCGAAAAGAGCCTTGCCATTCCTCTTGTCTCCAACGAGATCTTGTTCTCGCGACCAAGCCAGCCCAATGCGCCATAGATCTCATCTGGATTTAATGCTGTGGCCTTCATGAGGGCATCAATAGTCATCGGACCATTTAGATTGAGTGCTTCCCATACGATGCCTGCATTAACGCCAAATATAGATTCGACCATATCCCTCGACTTCTCGGTATCGGCCTTTGCTTCCACTTGATTTTCATCATATAAATCCTGTTGAAAATGAACCATGTCACTGGCAACCTCCGTGTCGGCCTTTTTGTTCTCAGAATGAGGCTCCGCACCAGTATCTGCATCAGTGACTATGATTCTCGTTGCATCAGCCTTATTATCCACATCAGCATTATGCTCAAAATGGTCCTTCAACTTTTCCACATCAGCCTTTACGTCATCTCTTAAATTGGCTGCCGCCTTCCCTACTTCAGCCATCCCTTTCTTAACATCCGCCTTTGCTTTTTCTACAGTTTCGTTTGTCATTTTTAATTCCTCCTTGTGCCCGACCTCGCCTTCAGCTTCCCGGAGTTCTCATGATTGACATTTCGCACCTTACCCAATCTACCTTCATACCAGGAAGCCATTCTGGAAAAATGCAGATAGGACCACAACCTATCCAGCACACCCAGTCCCTTCGTTCTGATGAAGGCTGTCGAGACTTCTGAAATTGATATTTTCACAGAATTTTCTGGTAGTATATAATGGCGCTCTTTATAGAAAAGCCTTACTTCGAGGTCAATTAGGATTCAATCCATGGAGCGACAATTTGGATTATTTTTGCAGCCCGAATGAATGAACCCGATTTTGAGTAAGGATAAGTGATCCATGCCGATGTCGGGCCTTTTTGCAGTCGGTTTGGATAGGTTTGATATGAAAATGGCCCTCACGCATATCGACGCAACCTCTACTCTCTGCGATTCATTTCTTTGATAACGCCTTCATGCCATGACCCATTTTCATGCCTCATGGGTACCTAACCAGGCATGACGGTTTCAATTTATATAAGATGAAAGATGAGAACGCCGATACCGGCAGCGACATTCTCGAAAAAGAGCCGAGATCCGTGCTGAGTGATAAAGCCGTGCAGGAGATGTCGACTGCAAAATAAAAAAGACTGCTCGCGAGCCTTCTAGCCATTTAGGATGGCTGGACGCTGCTAGCGCTCATGCAAGATCGAGGGATGATTGTGATGATTTCCCTAATTCCCTGCAAAAACCGGGTCGATCTAGCCCTTATCGATTTAATCTTTGGCAGTTACTTGTCCAGCGCCAATCCCTTGGCCTTCTTTCCTTCTTCGATAAGCTCTTTTACTCTCTGGCCGCCTTTGTGACCTATCTCTTCATAAAATTCCTTGCCGTGTGTTTGGGCAGTTCTCTGGCCACCTTTTCTGCCGGCTTCTTGCACAGTCATCGATCCTTTCGTGTCTTTACTAGATCTTTTTCTCTCGTCAGCCATTCTGTATCTCTCCCGTAATCAATATTGATGGTATTTTATTTTTGCAGTTCATGCCATCATTTGAACGTGTATACTCTTCACTAATGCCATCTGCTATTTGCCAAGTGAGTCGCATTGAAATCTCTTCGGGTCATGAATTCATGATCTTTTTAAATTATCTTCCAAAGACCCGAATCCATAAATCCGAAACCCACTAAGTACCATTACTTGTTTCAATATTTATGTTTTGCGGCGCATCTATTCAAAAAATAATCAAGTGATCGCAAATTATTTTTTCTGATTTGAGCATATAAAGACTGTTTTATCTTCTGAATAGTCAAAAAAAACTTAAGATATCAGCGATTCGTTAGAATATCCATGAACAGTCAATGGCTTAGAGGATGCTCCCTAACTAACCATGCTGAAAAGATACGCGGATTATGTCTTGACTATCGATCATGCCCCTATGCGCGCTTTTTGTTGCCAGATTTTTCGGAAGTTAGTTCATTATTTACAATTCAGGCAGAGTCTATCGTAAATATTGTCATTACTTACAAATGACTGACAACAAAATCACTTATAATTTTTGTGTCGCCTTGAGCAAAAAATCTAAAATCGCATCATGCCGCCTTTGGCTCGAATTCTCCGCATTCGATCTCATTCTCGCGTCCTATCTTGGTGATCGTCATCTCTCTCGCCAATGCCCTAGCCATGCCCTTTATTCCCAATTCTTCTTCGACGGCCAAAATTTCATCCCTCTTGGCCCTGGTCATAGGCTTCTTGGGAACGGCTGTACAGGATTTTGTCTGCGTCGTTACCTGATAGGTCCCGATCTTCCTGGCCAGGTCCATGATCTCGGATTTGTCCATGGCGATAAGCGGATGGAATATTGCCAATCCGACGTCTGCCTGCTCTGCCAGGATGTTCTCTGTTGTTTGTGATGCTACCTGACCCATGGAGTAGCCGGTAACGATCCCCAGGGCTTCCTCGCTTTTCATGACCTCTGCGGCGATCCGGTACATGAGCCGTCGGCATAGGATGCATGTGGCTCTGGGATAATGATTCGCGATCTTCTCAATTCCCCTGCTTATGGGGACCTGGATAAAATTGATCTTGCGCCCCGATGTCCATTTGGCCAGAACTTCGGCGCTTTTCATGGACGGTGTGACGGCATCGGCATAGGGTCTGGAGTCGAAGTGCAGGAGCGAAATCGGGCAGCCTCTTCGCATCATCATCCAGGCTGCCACGGGCGAATCGATGCCTCCGGAGATGAGGGCAAGCACCCGACCCTGCGAGCCCAGGGGCAGGCCGCCAAGCCCCTTCACAACATCGGTGAAAACGTAAGCCCGGTCATGTCTGGCCTCGACAAATATCTCCAGCTCAGGCTCATCCAGATTGACTGCCGCGCCCGTGCTCCGGCGTACGGCATCTCCTACTACCCTTCCGATCTCCTCGCTCTTGAAAGATACGCCGGACCGCCTGGGCCGGATAGCAAAAGAGGTCGGCCTGGCAGATATTGCGATCCTTACGGCAGCCTCAGAGATCGCTTCCAAGTCCGGGCTAACCGACTCGGTGCGACTGGAGGAAACCACGCCAAAAACGTGCGAGATGACATCGCTTGCGCGGGGATCTGTGGTCCGGACGAAGATCCTGCCCTCGTCCCTCACGATCCTGTACTCGACGCCCGCTTTTTGCAGGTCAAAAGCAATATTGCCGGCTAAAATGCGTTCCCAGTTATTCCTGGTCCACCTATCCTTAAGGGTGATCTCCCCGTAACGAACCAGAACCGTATCAGATGCCGGGTTCTGGATATTCGTCCCAGGGCTCATGTCCTGATTTGAGTGGCCTTCGCAGATCGCTTTATCTTCTTGACTCTTGAACCGGAGGCTGTGTATCTCTGCATCGGACCGGGCTTCTTGTAGACGGTCTCGGCCTTGGTAACTTGCCTGACCTGGCCCTTTCTGCCCTTAATCTTAACCCATTCTATGCTTCCTGTCTTTCCCATAATCTCAATCCTACTTGACCCCTATTTAAAAAGGTTGTGATGGACGCAACACTTCATCTAGCGCTCAGACTATACACCTGGCCTATGCACCTAGAGCTATTCCAAGAGTTGCCTGAGTCGATCCGCTTATCACATCAATCACAATGCGGTCCGATCTGGTGGTTCACGACAGACATCAGAACATGCCTGCCGGCCTTCGCGCCGCTGGACTGAAGGCAATTGTATCCTGCATTCAGGTTGCAGATATTTTGCGTATGAATCCCTGAGCTGACCTGCTGGCGGGGTCCAGCCCGTAGACCATAGCTTGACTTGCCGACGATGAATACGCGATCAATGAGGTGCTCGACGATTGCGGTATGGATGCGGGGAGATCTGATAGGGGCAGTGCCCTGTCAAACGGAATATTTTTAACCATCTGTTGTGCTTTAACCTGGCGTGAGCAATGAAATAGAGCTTCCCACCATCCGTCCTGGAAAATCGATAGCATTGATCGTATTGGGCCTGGGAGCCTATTTTCTTTATTTGTATCATGTGGGATTTGAGGATGTAATCAGCACCCTCAAAAATGTCGACCTGACGCTCTTTATGCTGGCAATTGCGCTGGCTTTAGTCGGAGTCCTATTTGATGCCCTGGCCTGGCAGGCCATAGCTCAAAAATTCGACTACAAGGTGCCTCTTTGGGATATATTCCTGATCTATATGTCCTGCAATTTCATGAACAACCTTATTCCTTCGGGCAGCTTCTCCGGAGAGACCGCTCGCATCTATTTCCTGGAAAAGCTGGACGGTGGATCGCGAATAGACCGCTCATCGGCAACGGTCGCGGCAACAAGGATCATCACGGCCATACCCTTTTTCCTGGGCACCGCCATTGGACTTGTCTACCTGGATGTGGCGACTGATGCCCCTCTTTGGGCGCTGGCAACGTGCACCGCCATCTCTCTGATCCTTCTCTTCCTGAATGCCGCGTTCTTCGGCATCTGCTTTGCGGACGACTGGCTGGAGCGAATAATATTCATATTAATTGATTATATTGAGAAGTTCTTCCATATTCATGTGGATCGCGCACAATGCAGCAGCATCATGGGGCGATTCCACCAATCGATGATGATGCTTGCCGACCACAAGAAGACTCTCTTGATCAGCACCTTTTGGGCGGTAGCAAGCTGGCTTTCCATGACACTGGTGGCGGTCATGGTCTTCCGCTCCATGAGCATCTCCGTGCCGCTGCGAGCGGTGTTTGCCGTTTATGCTGTCATGATATTCTTGCAGATGCTGCCCATCTTCCTGCCGGGCGGAGTGGGACTGGTGGATATCGTCATGAGCACATTTTTCACCGCCATCGGCCTGCCTATGCACAGCGCCGTCGCTGCCACGATTCTTATCCGGATCATTCAGCTCTGGTTGATAACCGCCCTCGGCGGCCTGGCGACCGCATATCTGGTGAAGAAGATCAACCATGACGCCTTGCAGACCGTGGCCAAGAATCGCGTGGCAAAAGGCTTTTAAAGGGCACCGTCCACTATGGGGAACGGTCTTTTTGGGACAGTGGGGTAGCCTGGTCTATCCTCGAGGGTTTGGGACTCTTGGACCGCGGTTCGAATCCGCGCTGTCCCATTTTCATTTTATCTTTTCCTTTGCAGCAGCTGTTTATCATCGAATTGCACCTTCCGTCAGACATTCGATCACAGACTCTTCGATCAGACTATTACTACCTCTTTACAGCAGCCGCAGGCTTTTTTCATCTCTGCGGTCCCGGCGCCGGGGAAGTGATCGATGAGGCACAGCTCCGCCGGCTCTGTCCTGGAAAAGAGGCGGGTGAGGTCTCCGTGATAAACCTCGATCTTGCAGGCTCCACCGGCGCGGCAGACGAGCTTGGCTTCGCGGCCCACCGGCGCAAGCTCTTCAAAGGATTCGATATACTCAATTTCCGTGATCCCCAGTAGCTTCTTGTTGACCTCGAGGTTCAGCAGAATATTCTTGACCGCAGGAAGCCAGGCATCGTTAAAGACGACATGCTCCGCCCCGGCCAGAGCGCACATCAAACCGAGCGTTCCGGGACCCGCGAGGCCGTCGGCAACGTCGCGAAGCTTGCCCTGGTAATAGAGATTTTCCAGGATCTTCATCTTGGGCGCGCTCTGTCTCGGGAACTCGATGTGGATCTTGGACTGGCTCTTGTAGATGACCAGATCCCCGAAGAGGCTTTGCACCACATCGGCGCGCATGTCGCAGCCTGCTAAAAGCCTGTTTTCCATGGGCGGAGTGCGCCTGTCGCGCACGCCGGGAACGCCCTTCTGCAAGATCACTCCTTTGATCTCCGGGACTTGCTCAACCATTGAGCGTGCTGCGTTCCTATCGAGCCGCTCGCCAATGATTATGAGGCTTCCTGGACCAAGCCGGGGCGGATAAGCCAGAGGATAGCCCACGGTTATGAGCGGCGAGCCTACACTGCGTAGAGTGTCTGACTCGTCGCGCAGGCTGGCCTCTTTTAGGATGCGCAGGGCATCGAGCATTACCGCATCCAGCGAACCTTTGCCGCAGGAACTGCATCTCTCTATCGTCTCCGGCAGGTCTCGCAGGGAACGGGTTTTGTCCAGACCCGGCTCGGGCGCGCAGTCCCGGCAGGCCATGTACCTGTATTCGATGCTTGCAAGAATGTCTTCTGCGCTCTGGACGCAGTCTTTTCCGCATGCTGGGCACAACATGTTTCTTTTATCTCCCTCAAGTATTTTGGCATTCCACCATCTAATAGTTCATTTCCCTTCAGAAAGGTTTGTAAATAAGAAAAACATTAGGGCGGCGAAGGTGGTTTTGGACATGGCACAGAGAGGCATAAGGGAATACGATGCAAAAAGATTGTTGGCTAGATTCCTTCCCGAGTACCTCAGTGAATTCTCCTATAAAGGCGATCTCGCCCTGATAGGTCCGGATACGGATATCGAGGAGCTTGCAGCTGCGAACCCCTGGCTAAAGGAGGGACGGCTTGTGGTCAAGCCCGACCAGCTCTTCGGAAAGAGGGGT
>RPOO01000123.1 GCA_003857025.1 Methanothrix sp. | reverse complement strand
GTCTTGCCGTCGGGCATGATCACGTCGATGGCGGTGGTGTAATCCGCGCCGGGGAACTTGTCCCAGGACGGCCTCTTGCTCACCAGGAAGGGGATCGCCAGACGGTTGTAGAACTCGGAGTACCGCGCAATGGCCACCTCGACCTGCTCTGCTGCTTCTTCCCAGGTGGCATGAACGGTGTGAGCCTCCTTGAAGGATGTGATCTCCCGCAGGCGGATGAGGGGGCGGGTGTGCTTGGTCTCGTAGCGGAAGGTGTTGACGATCTGGTAAATCTTGAGGGGCAGATCGGCATGTGAGCGAATCCACAGCTTGAACATGGGATATATAGCAGTCTCGCTGGTGGGGCGCAGCGCCAGCTTCACGTCCAGCGGCGACGTGCCGCCGCAGGTCACCCAGTAGACCTCTTCCTCAAAGCCCTTGATGTGCTGGGCCTCCTTCATGAACTCGTTCTCAGGGATCATGAGGGGAAACTGCGTCTCCTGGTGATCGGGATCGAGAAGCTCCCGGATTATGCCGTACACGCTCTTCTTGATGGCAAATCCGAAGGGGAACCACACGCACATGCCCTTGACTGGATAGCGGTTATCTACGATCTCCGCCGTCATGAGCAGCTCGTGGTACCACTCGCTGAAGTTGTCCTTGGAAGGCAGCTTGGCCAGGGCATTGGGCGAGCCGCTCTTGGCCTTGCCGTCATTCTTGGATTCTGTCTTGGAATCAGTCTTTAAACCTGACTTGGAGCCGGATTTTGAGCCGGACCTGGAAATCTTGACATCAGTATTGGAATCGGTCATGCAACCACCGATATGACTAAGGGGGTGATAAAAGTTTCAATGGCCGCGGCCAGGAGCAACAGGGGCGCAACCCAGCGCACCAGAAAATGAACGGCCGTCCGCGTCTCGCCGGAAAGGTCTTCCTTCTCCCGCAAAATGGTCAATGCCAGAAGATGGCCAAGCCTGAAGCCTATGGCAATGCTCAGGAGCACGATGGGCAGCTCGATTATGCCGTGCGGCAGGATGCCCGCCAGCAAATAGAGAATACCTACCTTCTGCACGGCTCCATAAGCTACGATGCCCAGGAGAAAGCCGTTGCTGGTGACCACCAGCAGAGGCACGAGCCCAAAGCCGAGACCGAGCAGCATGGCCATAGCTGAGGCCAGCAGATTCTTGAGAAATATGATTATCATGATGAGAATGGGCGGCTGGTCCATGATCCACCTCAGCATCTCCAGCTCTTTCATCCAATTGGATGCAATTTGCGGGTCGAATTCTGCCGCAAAATAGCCCATAATGGCAGTCAAGGCAAAGAGAAAGACCGATAAGCCGATATAGATCCAAATCGACCTCAAATAAGCCGCATCATCCTTTACAGACAAATATTATCTCACCTGTTATCTTCCAATAACCTTTGCTTGCTCTTTATTTAAGGTTAGCGCGGTTTGGCCGCGGCCAGGAAGATAAAGAACGCAGTCTCCGCCAGAGCCGAAACAGCACAGGGAACTCCTGCTTCCGGCCCAAAGAGCATCATGGCTATTACTGCCGCCAGCCCCAGATTTTTGCTGGAGCCAAGAAGAGTGTAAGAGATTCTGCGGGATGTGCTCTTTCTCGCCAGCACGGCGGCGATGTAAATCGCAATTCCGATGCCGAAAGTCCGGGCGATGGCAATCGGTGCCACCGATCCGATGTCGTTCCAGATAATTGGTTGGTTCACCCCGATCACGGTGTAAGTCACGAGAAAGAAGCCGATGTTGATGGGAAATACGGGATTGATCGGCAAGAATCGGATGAAGCGCGAGACCAGCGCCGGGAAGAGTATGAGTAGCAAGGCTATCTCGGCCAGGTCGAGTGGATCGACTCCGCTCTTTCCGGCGAAGAGATAGATGATGCCCGGCATCAGAACCAGGGCGGCGAGATACGAGAGCACTTCCGAGTACAGAGACAGGCGAACATCTCCTTTCAGCAGGCGGGTCATGGGCAGAATTGAGATGGCGGGAGGCACGGCTGCCATGACGATAAAACCGCTTCGCATTGTCTCGTTCGTGAGTGTGCTGGATAGTGCGATTATGAGGCCGGAGAGTATCCCGTAATTCAAGATCAAGCCGGAAAATGATCCAGACCAGCCGTCCTTTATCCCGATTTGGACCTCAGTCAAAGAGAACGCCATCATGACCATGAGCGCCGGGGTCATGAAGGGCTCCGCAACTGTTGCGGATGATGGAAATGCCAGGCCGCAGAATATGGATAATATAAAAATGAAGGAAGTGTTCCTGAGCAGACGGAGCAATGTTTTTCTGGACAATATGGGGATGAGAAAGCCTCCTTTTCAAGTGCCGCTCATATTTTTCAAGCACCGATCAGATAACAATGCTCTTCTTTTCAGATGGCGCTGCTCATATAATACAATCCGAAGAGCACCAGGAATCCACCGCATGCAGCCAGAACTCTCCTGTAGTTGGTCTCGGAGAGAATGCCTTTACCTTTATCCAGGCTTGTGGAGACGAGGGTAAACCAGCCGAAGTCCGCGAACCAGTGCCCGATCAGGAAGAGCGCGGCCATCATGATCCCGCCGCGCAGGCCGTCGATCACCATCGCGCTGCCGATGGAGAGCCACCAGATCCAGAAATAGGGATTGGCAGCGCTGGTCAGTATTCCGGCAAGATACGGATTGCCGACCGCCTGTCCCTCCGGCGACGCCATTCTGGCACCCCGGCTCGCCTTCACTGTCATGAGACCGAAAGCAATCAGGGCTAGGCCGCCGATCAGGGCGATGTAATGAGAATACTGCTGCATGGCTACAGCCAGCCCTCCCACGATGATCAGGAAGACCAGAATCTCCACCAGAGCGTGGCCTGCCGCGACCTTGGGTCCGGCAGTCCAGCCGCTTTCCAGGGAGGAGTTGACCGTAGCCACAAGCGTGGGCCCGGGTGCGAGCGCGCCCGTGAGCCCTATGGTAAAGGCCATTATCAGGACTTCAATCGTCTCGTACATTGTTTCGCACTTCTGTTCTTTAATTCTCGTTTTTTAATTTAATTTTCATTCTCATTCTCAGTTAGCTTTACGACTTTATTCTTCTTTCCCATGCAACTTTGAAGTGTATATAAAGTCAAAGGTTTCGGGACTATACAACGAATCCTTATCAGCGAAACCCTTATAATTCCCCCCACCAATTGTCAACCCTAATCTCAACAGCGGTTTACAATAAAGGGGGAACAATTCACGCATCAAGCTGCCATCATAATAATAGTTTACCTGCTGTGTATGCTTTCCATAGGCGCATGGGGCCTGAAAGTTCGAGGGCTGGAGGATTTTCATCTGGCTGGCAAGAGCCTTCGCGTATTGCTGCTCACAGGCACCTTTTGCGCAACAATCGTGGGCGCTTCCTCAACGCTTGGCATGGCGGGGCTCGGCTATAGCAAGGGCCTTCCCGGAGCCTGGTGGATGCTCTCCGGAACCATTGGTCTTCTCCTGCTGGCAGCTTTTTTTACTGAAAAGATCAGGGCAGAGGGATGCTACACCCTGCCCGAGCTTGTGGGCAGGTTTTATGGCGAGAGGGCGAGGCTTGCCGCATCACTACTCATCGCCGTTTCCTGGATCGGCGTGATCGCCGTGCAGATCGTAGCTTCGGGAAAAGTGCTGGGGGCGATATTCGGCGGCAATGAGACCGTATTCATGATCGCTTGCACATCTGTATTCGTCCTCTATACCGCTCACGGCGGCCAAGGCTCGGTGGTACGAACTGACCTCATCCAGTTCTTGATAATAATAACGGGGATGGCGGTGCTCTTCTTCAAGGCCATGACCGCCGCCGGGCCGGGGGCCCTGCAGGGCTTGAGCTTTCCCACTTCGGACCAAATGGGCGGATGGGACGTTCTCTCCATGCTGATGGTGGTGGGATCGGCCTATCTCGTCGGCCCGGATATGTACTCGCGCATCTTCTCTGCCTACAGTCCCAGGGACGCAAAAATTTCGGCCATCATCTCAGCGGTCATTCTCGTTCCTCTGGCATTCCTGATAACGTCCTTGGGCATCTTTTCCAGATCTCACTATCCCGCGCTGCCTCCAGAGCAGGCCATCCCGGCGCTCCTGACCGGACTTGTCTCTCCTGGCGTGCAGGGCCTGGTGGCGGCGGCACTCCTGGCGGCATTCATGTCTTCGGCGGACACCAGCCTCATGACCGCCACATCGATCATAACTATGGATATCTACAAAAAGGCGAGACCGAGCGCCGGAGCAAAACATTTGCTGAATGCCTCAAGAGCCATTGCGCTGATCCTGGGAGGCTGTGCGCTAATCCTGGCCGTGTCCTTGCCAAGCATCATCAAGACACTTATGATCGCGTACACCGTATTCACCGGCGGCCTGCTGGTGCCCGTAGTTGCCGGATTTTACAGGGATCGGCTGGGGCTCACGTCAGGCGGTGCGCTGGCGGCTCTTGTTGGTGGGGGCGCGACCGCCATCCTCTTCAGCCAAAGCTATCCGCTGCTCGGCATGGGCGTTTCTTTGTTATTGCTTTTCGCAGTCAGCCGGATGGAAAGATGGAACAGGAACCGGAACATGTCGGTCAGCGGTTAATCAGATTTATATTTAATTTTTTAATTAATTTATCCAACACGATTCGATGCGATTAACTGCCAGAGACGAAAAAAATATCTATCTAAACATTTGATAAATAGTCAGGATATCATAGAATCATAGAACCTTACCGCAGAAATAGTATAATATGAGTCATACCATAGAATCGGCCAAGCCTTTTGGTCGAAATGAAGCGTGAAGTGAGCTTAAAATGAAGTACATCCGACATTCGGACGGAAACCTCATTCGCGATGTGCAGGGAGAATACCTGCTGGAGATCTTCCTGGTCACGGCGGTTGCAGCTATTCTTGGCATTCGCTTCTTCCTGGCCATGACCGGATATCCGAAGGTTTCCGGCGGAGGATTTCACATTGCCCACGTCCTGGTAGGCGGCGCGTTCATGCTTCTCGCTATCGTTATTCTGCTCAATTTTATCAATAAAATGGGGCGAAGCCTGGCGGCTGTTCTGGGGGGCTTTGGTTTTGGCGCATTCATCGACGAACTGGGCAAGTTCGTTACCATCGACAACGATTACTTCTTTCAGCCAACCATCGGCCTGATCTATGTTATCTTCATCTTGATTTATTTTCTTATAAAGAAGATCAACCGCCGCAGGTGGCTTACCGAAGAGGAGCGGCTCATCAATGTGCTGGAAATCGCCAAGCAGGCGGTTCTCAAGGATCTGGAAACCGGAGAGCAGCAGCTGGCGATGGACCTTCTGGCGGATAGCGATGAAGCCAATCCCATGACCCAGGCTCTAAAAAATTTTCTGGCAACTTCAGAAATAATGCCCGAAGAGAAACCGGGATTCTACCATCAATTAAAGCTGAAGGCCCATGCCCTTTACCAAAAAATAGTGACGAAAACATGGTTTTCCAAAGCATTGATCTTCTACTTTATCCTACAGGCCCTTCTCTCGCTTCTCATTGCCCTTGACCTGACGGTAGGATTGGATCATGCCCTTTATTGGACGGCCACAGCGAGCGTAGTTTTATTGGTTTTCAGGTATCTTCGCTCCAAAAAGTCCACTCTGATCAAGATCCTTGGTGTCACGGTTATCACGCTCACGGTGGCAGTTCTTTTGTATTTATCCCTCGACCTGCAAATGCCGAAGCTGAATGTTGGAGATTGGCTGCAGATCGGTTTCTCCATACTGGCCGGCCTTTACGCCGTAGCCGGGGTATTCAGCTTGCGCAAAAACAGGCTCAGAGGCTACAATTATTTTGTGAATTCTGTAATGATTTATATATTATTTGTGCAGGTTTTCACGTTCTTTGATGTGCAATTCTGGGGGCTCTTAGGACTTGCCGTCAACATCCTGACCCTCGGTGCTCTGCGCTATATGATCAATCAGGAATCGAAGGCCAACGGGAAAGGGGCTGCAAGTGCGGGGTCTTTGGAATTGATGAGATCTTGGTTGAAGAATGATGCAAGCTGAGGAATGGCGAATTGCGGCTCTCAAGGCCTGCGGCGATAGAATTGATCCGGGAAGCACCATTGTCTCATTTGTATCTTATTCATACTTTATTTAGTGTAAATATCGTTTTACGTTATCTATTTCGTAAATAGGTTCTTAACCTTGCACGTAGTATCTCCATCTCACGGCAGGAGTTCTTGATCGTCTTATCGGACCGCAAAAAAAGCATGAATTGCCTAAAAAAAATCCAATGGCGGATGAGACTGCCCAGCTGCAAAGCGCCAAAGAGATCCTGGCGGAAGTATTCGGTATTGATGTATCCGATGTGGATGAGATGATCCGGAATCGATTTGCTGAGGCGAAATCAAGGGACGATGCACATGAGACTGAATTGTGGCCGGTCGAATTCTCGCTGGGCAGATGATCCGGAGAATTCGATGCAAAAAAGATGAAAGAAAACAGGCGCAAAACGCCTGCATCTGCAATATTTTACAGGCTTTAGGGGCCTCGATTCTAAGTGCCCGGCTTATAGCCTCGCGGCTCATCCGAGACTTCCATTGTAGCTATGGCATGCTTAAATACCAATAGCTGCCCTTTGGCCGTCTGGAGCAGGATCTCGTAAGGGTTGAACGACTCGATAGTTCCAATGACCGGCTGTCCTCCCGAGATCAGGCGTATTACTACCTTCTTTCCCTTGAACTTAGGGATGAATTGAGGTGATGTTGGTTTCGAAGCTGACTTTTCTTCTTCAGACATTTCCATACCCATTTACTATTATTGCTTCCATTTATTAATCTGCCCCTTCTCAAGTAATTATGGGCAGATAAGGCCGATAAAATTATGCAAGGATGCGAATATGTCTGGGTTGAGAGATCGCTTAAAGTTCTAAATCCGCATCCCATTGCCGCTATTTCCTATCTTTTTATATCCTTTTAGCTTGGGCAGACTCCGGTCATGGTCAGGACATTGTTATTCTCATTGCTCTCTTTTATCTGGCGGTCCGGGTCCAGATACACGGTTATTTCATTTGTCCGATTCTGGCCTTCCTGGGAAGCAGCGGAAAAGCCGATGATCTCATGCACAGTGCTGCCGGAAGCCGGCATTACCAGTGTCAATTCGGCAACGGATCTCGGGGTGCCGAAGGGATTTTCCATTATCTTTACTTTGACATTATGGTATCCGGTGATGGTAGTCTGGGCGGGGTCCGGCGTGAGGGTAACGAAGAACGCGGCCTGGTTGCAGTTTGTGCCGGCAGGGTCTGCAGCTATGCTCAAGTCCGGCGTTGCAAGAGGGCTCATGGGCTCCGATATCACGAGAGATGATGAGGAAGTCTTGACTTTAGAGAGAATGCCCTCGCCAGCCGCCTGGGGGAGCTTGCTTCCTAAAAACGGGTCATCGCGGTTCATCTGCGAGTCGGCGACCACTGCCAGTAGCAGGGCGAGGCTCAGAAGAGCCACAACTTTCAATATCATTTTTCCAAATTTCATGATAAAGCCTCAAAGGCTGCAGATTTAACCGTTTTGGGTCGGTGCAATTCAAACTTGGACGATGTAATTTCAAGGTTCTTTAGATACATCATAGCGCAGCCATACTGCATCGCCTTTCAGAGTCTCTACATCCTTGAGTTTGAGATAGACCGTGCCATCGACAGATGTCAGATTCGGAGCATGAAACATGGAGCGCTCCGTCTCGCCTCCCACAAGGCTTGGATAAATGAGCAGGCTCACCTCATCCGCCAATCCCGCCCTCAGCAGTGCGCCGTTCAGCTTCCCGCCGCTGTCCGCCCGCACGACCTTCACGCCGAAGCGGCGGTTCAGCTCTTCCAGCGCCGCTCTCAGATCGACGCGATCCTCGCCTGCGATTATGCAGCCGATATGCCTTTTCTCCAAATAGTCTAGATACTCTTGAGGCGTCTTCCTGGAGCACAGCGCCACGAAGCCGCGCCAGTAGGGCCAGGTCTTGAGAAAATGCCAGCAGCGCACGCGCCCGCGGCTGTCCGGGATGACCAGCAGCGGCCTTGGGTCTTCCGATCCCGGACCAGAGCCCTCCGGCGAAGGCCAAAATGCGCTCTCATCCTCCGCCGGAGCACTCTCGGCTGCTTTCAAGATGGTGTCGGCTCCGGCAAGACTCGCATCCTCCTTCCAGCGGGATGCCAGCTCGTAGAACTGGGCCAGATCAACGGCAAAGCCATCTATTCTTCCATCCAGGCTCACGGCATTATGCAAGATCACTCTGGGCAACATGGATTAATCACTTCATCGGTCTCTGATGGGATTTAATTTTTTTTTAGCGGGATTCGCTATCTTCGCGCCCGGCACCAAAAAGGTATTCCATGCGGGGCGAAAGTGATCCGGGCCGGCGGCAAAACGGCCTTTCCACCTTTGCTGCCAGCCTTTTCGGATCACTTGTACCAGTCTAAGCTCTCCTCTACATACTCTATGAGCCCAATGAATGCCTCTTTTGCCTCCCGGTTCATCTCCGTCATAGCAATCAGGCTCTTCGCCTCTTTTCCGTGCTCTCTAATTATGGTTTTAGCCTCATCCAGCGCCCCGCAGTCCCTTATCATCGCGGTTATGCGGGGAATGTCCTCTTCTGTGATCTTTGACGTTCCCTGAAATATCGATGCCACGCGCGGATCTTTCTGCATGGCCAGGATCACGTGAAGCGGCTTCTTTCGCTTTGTCAGGTCTCCGCCTGGGTCCCGTCCATACTGCTCTTTGGTCGCGAAGGTATCGATGATGTCGTCTTGAATGTCGAAGGCATAGCCCATATGAACGGCTGCATTCCCCAGCATTGGAAGGTCCTTTTCCGGTGCGGATGCCAAAATTGCGCCCATGAGCATTGATGTCTTGAAGAGAGACGACGCTCTCCTGCCGGTCATGGCGCTCCACTCCGCCGCATCCGGTGCCCTGTACTCAAACAGCAGATCCAGCATCTGGCTCTCATTGACCTCCCGATAGCCCGTCGCCAAAAGGCCGACAGCCTCGACGATCTTCTTTTGCTCAAAGCCGGAACGC
>RPOO01000122.1 GCA_003857025.1 Methanothrix sp. | reverse complement strand
TTGGGTTAAATTGGATTGGGTTAAATTGGATTGGGTTAAATTGGATTGGGTTAAATTGGATTGGGTTAAATTGGATTGGGTTAAATTGGATTGGGTTAAATTGTATTGGGTTAAATTGGATTGGGTTAAATTAGGCTGAGTGGAATTGACTCGCGATGAATTGATTTGCGACAAATTAACCTGCGCCAGGTCTTCCTTTTTCGAACCTATTTTTCCATAGATCGGATGAAGCAATGGAGAAGAAAAGCCGGCAAATCCTGCGGCGTCAAACTGATACTCTTCACCGTTCTTCTCTTTCAGCACGCCCTGCAAATCGGCGACCTGACCAAAGATGACGAGGCTTGGTGCAGGGAGTGGATAGTCCAACCGAATAGGAACGCTCTTTTTGACCTTTGCCATTAGATCAAGACGGTATTCGCCGTTCTCGGCCACGACCTCATATTTTGCCGGATAGACCAGGCCGGTTCCGGCATCAAAGGCGAAGTCGGTGAGATTCAGCTTAACCTGTTTCCCGGAAAATGCGACCGTCCTGTCGTTATATTTCACTCCCATGAACGTGTTCTTTTGCTCTCCCGTGATCTCGGCCAGCGAGATGCTAAAGCCATCTTGGGGATTGAACGTCTCCAGCCAAACGGACGTCGGATCGTTCAAAGCCCACCGGCCCCAGCAGTGGTCGTGATACCCGACTCCGTTGATTTTCGAGGTTTTATTGTCGACGACAATGCTTCCACTAATGTTTGCAGAGGGCATGTAAACCAGCCATTTCATCCAATCGCCCTTGAGGTGGCCGATGTGCGACTGCACGGGAATGCCGAACCAGGGGGACAAAGACGGCTGATAGTCGAGGTCCCATTTTATAGAGTACGGCGCATCCGCCGTGCCCTTCTTGGGAATCGAGCCATGAATCGTGATGCCGGAGTTGTCCGATGGAGAAAAGCCGCTTTGATCCAGGTCGAAGGTGGGTGAGTTAAGATCTCCTCCAAAGCCGCGGCTCTGGCGCAGGCCGATGACAGGGCTCTTGCCGTCTTCAAGAACCACGGCCCAGGATTGCAGCTTCCTTGAGCCGGTCAGGTTTTCCGGATCGCTGACGAGGTAGAGAATCATGAACTGGGTGTCGTTGTCGATGCCGTTGAAGTACCACCACTCATTGTAATTCTGGTCATCCAAGCCGTTTTTCATGTAGTGGTAGGCGTCATCCTTAGGGGACGCATCGACGGCAATAGCACCCGATAACAGAAACGAAAAAAGCAATATCGACACGGCAAAATGCCGGAAAGCAATCCTGCATGCATTCATCTCAAATTCACCATCCATCGGCCTTTGGTTAACGTGATTGCCAAATGATTGTCTTCATAAATATAACTATCTTTAAAATGACTCTCGCCCAGACTAATATTCATCCTGACCAATATCCGTCGATCAATATGTAATCAATATAAAAAAATCGCCATTAGGTGAAATTGCAGACCCATAGGAACATCTCGCCCTGACCCAAAGTTTGCTCAAACCGACCGGCTCAGAAGCCTCAATGCATCTTCGGGTGTGTCAGCTCGAATCGTGCCAGGAACGTCCCAGCTCTTCAGGCTGATGATCCGTTTTTTCATCTTGAGAGCCAGGGCAATCTCCGAGAGCGTTCCTTCCTCGCCCGGCAGCGCTACCACAGCATCCGCGCTCTTGACAATGATCACATTTCGAGCGTGTCCCATGCCGGTGGCAATGGCTATGTCAACGTATTTGTTGGCATCCGCCCTCCCGCCGGGAAGTATGCCCACCGTCAGGCCGCCCGCCTCCTTTGCGCCGCAGCAGGCCGCTTCCATCACTCCGCCGAGACCCCCGCAAAGAAGAATGTGGCCCTGCTCTGCCAGGAGCCTGCCCAAAGAACGGGCCAAATCCCGGACCTGTGAGCTGCATTCGCCGCCACCGATAACTGCAATCTGCATCTATTACGCCTCCAATTATCACGAGCTTATTCGCAAATGTTTGAATGAGTCCGCGACAGGAAAACATATCGCAGAATCTTTCTGTTCGATCTTTGTGTTGCATATATTTTAAACTTGCTTTATAATTTTAGCGCATCTCGTAATTTGAATAAATCCTGTTCCTGAGTCATAAAAAAATCGCTTTGGTATCTGATTTCCCAGGAGGTTGGATCTTGGTCGAGCAAAAACTTAATGAATAATAGTATAGATCAATCTGTTAGTTCTTAAGAGTGTAACTGATCTTTCCATCTGGATTTAGGAGTTGGATGAAAATGATATCAAGAAGACTGTTAAGTTCCCTTCTGCTCTTAGTACTCCTGGCAGCACTTGCACCGATACCCGTGGCTGCCGGTGATGAGACCTGCCCGAGAGGCTGCCAGTGCCTGACGCAAGAGAAAGCCAAAGAGCTCGGATACAGTCCCTGCTCCGACAAGATGATTCCTTGCGGCAAAGATGAAACGGGAAAGAGGCTGTATTGCTTCTCGCCCACCGCTAAATGCCCCGCTCAATGCCGCTGCTTGAGTGAAGAGGAAGCAAAAGAGCTGGGCTACACTAAGCTGTGCCAGAACCAGAGAACCCCATGCGGCACGGATGCCTTGGGAAGAACAAAGTATTGCTTCCAGGTTCCTGTATCCAGGTGTCCTGACGGTTGCGTCTGCCTCAGCAATGAAGATGCTCAGGCCCAGGGACTGAAGGTTAACTGCCTGGATTCATTTGGAAAGCCCATCATCTGCGGAATAATCGATGCCGATCGCGGGCTCTTCAAGTACTGCTTCAGGAAGCCGGAACAGGGCAATTGCCAGTATAATTACAACCTGGGCAAGTGTGTGGGCCAATGCTCCGCGGGCAAAAAGTGCCAATTAAATACGATATACCGCGATCCTAAGACCGGCGCCGTGACCTATGCGGAATGTCACTGCAAGTGAGAATACAAACCCCATCTCATAGTTCTCTTTTTTCCGGTATTTATGCCACTAGAGACGAAACCTACGTTTTCAAGGCCAATGGGTCAATCCTACCTTTGCCGCCTTTTTGGTAACATTGCTGACACCCGCATTTGGATCATCGCTCCTGAAGCGGTTGATGCTCGAAGTGAATGATGGACCTGATGCCAGGCCGCCTACCTCCGCGCTGAATGCGGAATTCAGAAATACCACCGGATTTGTGCCCGAGAGAACGACTGCTTGTGGATTGCCCCAGACGTATCCGGGATCCATCGGATTTATTATTGTTGCATTAGGTATCTTTGTAGACACGTTTACACTTGCGCCCAAGGCATCGGCAGGCGAGTTTGCGACTGCAGGCGCCAGAATCACCATTGAGATCGCAACGATCAATATGAAAAAATCTCTCATCATGTTACCTCTCCACCCTCATTCATGGTTCGCACATTTTTCGATATTTGACGAAGTAGCATCCAGGCCTGCCCCAATGCAGACCTGCATGGACCTAATGCCAAAATTTTGACATTACGGCAAATGACGAGATATTCTAAATTGATTATAAACTTTGTGGTAACTCTCCATCAGGCTTTTCCGCCGGTGTTTACAGCGCTTGCGCCCGCAACGTTAATGCTTAAATATGATTAGAATGTGGTTAATTCATAATATGATAAAATTGTGCGCTTGCGACCTTGTTAATTGGTTGAACTTACGGATGTAATGCGCAGTGGGATGCAGCATGTGCCAAGATAAACAAGCGGATGATGCGCAGGCAGGCAAGCGCATCGAAATTGATGCCGCCTCGCCGGTCAAACCGGAATCAATGAAGCCCGGAGCAGACAATGAACACTCGATTATCGCAGTCATAGACTTTATCCCTGATGCAGTTTTGGCCATCGACAGAAATGGCAAGGTGATCGCCTGGAATCGAGCTATGGAAAGGCTCACCGGCGCAAAGGCCGAAGACATGATCGGCAAGGGGGATTTTGAATACGCTCTGCCTTTTTACGGCCAGCGAAGGCCCATTCTTCTCGATCTGACGCTCCTGCCTGAAGAACAGGTAAGGGGAAGGTATGATCGACTGGAAAGAGAAGGAAATACCCTCACAGCAGAGATCTTCATACCGACTTTTGGCCCAGGGGGATCGTTCATTTGGGCTAAGGCAACTCCGCTCTACGATTCCGAAGGCAAGACTATTGGCGCAATCGAGTCCATCCGCGACATCACCGAGAAAAAAAAGGCAGAAGAGGCGCTACAGCGCTCGGAGCAGGAGAAAGCGGCCATCCTCGGCGGCCTGAAGAACGTGGCTGTCGAGTACCTCGATCCAGAGATGCGCATCATCTGGCTGAATCGTGCAGTTACCAGGCATCTGGGTCTCTCGGGAGAGGAAGCAAAGGGCAAGCTCTGCTTCCAGTTAATTCAGGGTCTTGACAAGCCCTGTGCAGGTTGCACGGCCCTTCGAGCACTGCAGACGGGGCGACCGCAATGCGGCGAGCTGGAAACTCCGGACGGCAAAACTTGGATCTCTCACGCAAATCCGATATTGGACGACAAGAAACGGGTGAGAGGAGTCGTCAACGTGGCCGTGAACATCACAAGCCAAAAACGGGCTGAAGAGAAGCTGGAAAACATCATTTCCTTCCTGCCCGATGCCACTTTTGTCATCGATCTGAACGGGCGGGTCCTGGCCTGGAACCGCGCGCTGCAGGAGCTGAGCGGCGTGAAACCGGAAGACATGTTGGGAAAGGGAGACTACGAATACTCGCTTCCATTTTACGGTACCCGCCGGCCCATGCTCATCGATCTGGCATTGAACTTTGATGACGCGGCGGCGGAAAAAAAATACCCAGACATCCATAGAGAGGGCGAGACGCTGACCACAGAGGTCTTTGTCCCCAAATTCAAAGGAGGCGGCGCAAACCTGTGGGCCAAGGCCACGCCGCTTCGGGATTCATCGGGGCAGCTGCTCGGAGCCATCGAATCCGTCCGCGATATGACCAGCATTCGCAAAGCAGAAAAGACGCTGGAGCAATCCCGGGCGGAGCTTCGCATTGCCTCCGACATCCAGAGAAGCTTCCTGCCGGAGCATGTTCCACCCGTGCGAGGATTCGATCTGGCGGCCACCAGCATCTCGGCTATGGAAGTCGGCGGCGACTTCTATGATTTCATTCCCGGAATGGAGCGCATGGGCATGGTCATCGCCGATGTCTCGGGAAAGAGCATTCCTGCCGCCCTCTTCATGGCGCTGTCTCGAACCATTGTGCGGGCCAATGCCACGCATCACGAGAGAGGAACTGAGGTTCTGCAGGATGCCAACGATATGATCGCCGCCGACTCCCGCTCCGGCATGTTTGTGACCCTGTTTTACGGCGTCCTCGACGAGAAGACAAAAAGCCTGGTTTATGCCAATGCCGGGCACCCGCCGCCGCTGCTCATGCGCAGGGGCGAGGATCGGTTCCGGGCATTAGAGGTCACGGGAATTGCTCTAGGGGTGGTGGAAGGCATGAAGTACGAGGAGCGGCAGATCGATCTATTGCCCGGAGACATCCTGGTTCTTTATACGGACGGCGTGAATGAGGCCATCAACAATCGCGAGGAGCTGTTCGGCCTGGCCAGGCTCTGCCGCACGGTCCGAGGCTCGCGAGACTTGAGCGCCCAGGGAATACTGGATTCAATACTCAAGGATATTGGCTTGTTCGCCGGTGATCAGGCTCAATTCGATGATATCACTATGATCGTGGTCAAGGCCGAGTAAATGGCGGATAAAGCGATGAGCAGCCGCCCATCAACCAAGCCTCCATCGACCAACACATTTGAATTTTCTTATGATTATAAAATAGGGATGTAAGAAATAAATTTATTTACTTTCCAATCAAAAAAAGCTCATCATGAAAATGGGAATTCTTTTGATTTGCCTTCTCGCGATGATCGTTGCCGCAGGGGCTGAAAGTTCAAAAAATATGGAGAATATCAGCATAGGAGCCCTTGTTCCCGTCACGGGAGACTGGGCCACCAGTGGCGAACAGGCTAAGGCCGCACTGGAGGTCGGACTGGCGGATGTGAATCAATTTTTGAAGAACATCGGTTCGGATAAGCGAGTAGTCCTGACTGTAGCGGATACCAAGGCCGATCCCACCACAGGACTGGAGAAGCTGACGGCCCTCCATGAGCAGGGAATGAATACAGTCATTGTCGCCGGTTCCAGCCGGGAGGTTCAGGCCATGAAAGATTATGCTGACGAGAATGGAGTCCTCTTAATCGCCTCAAGCAGTACCGCGTCAACTCTTGCCATCCCCGGCGATAATATCTACCGCCTGGTAACGGATGATACCCACCAGGGAGAAGTTATGGAACAGGTCTTGGCATCACGAAATATAAGCGCCATAGTTCCTATGGCCAGGTATGATGTCTGGGCGGATGATCTGCTCAAGGCCACCGAGAAAGGCTTCTCGGCCAGAAATGGAACGGCGCTGGACGCCATCCGATATGCTCCCGATTCAGCCGATTATTCTGCAAGTGTCAAGGCCCTGAGTAAAAGGGTAAAGGAAACCGTTGCCCGCTTTGGCGCGGACAAGGTCGGAGTCTATCTGTTATCCTTCGAAGAGGGCAGCAAGATCATGGCCCTGGCCGCCAGAGATCCGGTCCTCTCATCCGTAAAATGGTTCGGCTCGGATGGCATCGCCAATCAGGCTGATCTGGTAGAGAACGGCACCATAGCCGACTTTGCCGTTAAGACCGACTTCGTCGCGCCGATTTATAGTGGTGCAGATAATCGGCAGCTCTACAAAGATGTTAGCAATTCCGTAATGAATGCTACCGGCTCGGAGCCAAACGCTTATGCCGTCACCGCCTACGACGCCCTCTGGATTGCGACGGAAGCGAAGCTTTTGGCCGGGAACGGCAGCATCTCGCAATTAAAGGCAGCTTATGAGCAGATTGCCGACAACTACTGCGGAGCGACGGGCCGCACCATGCTCAATGAGGCAGGGGACCGGGATTTTGCGGATTACTCTCTGCTGGCGGTAAAAGAGACGAACGGGAAGTATGCCTGGAAGAAAGTGGGCCTATTTTTTGCGAACTATGATGAAAGCGGGTTTGAGTGGATAGACTAAATTATTAATGCAATTTATTTAAAACATCTTTTTTTCATTTTGCAATAAATTATTAAAATTAGAAAGCTGCTAATTTCATAAATTGAATTGATATGTATTTAATCGAGTCTTCGTCACAGTAAACATTTTTACCGAAAAGAAAAAAAGGAATGCGATAGTTGTGAAAAATCATGCGAAGATTACCATTAGGTCATGTTACGAACTGGACTTCGATGACTGTTCTCGAAGACCTTGATCTAATGAGCGATTCAACAATAGATTCTTAGGACGGGGAAAACGCTATGACAGATGAAACGACCGATAGCATGGAGATATTGCGTGAACGGATCTTGAATGCGATTGATCATAGTGGGAGAGGAAAATGGTCGATTAAAATTAAGACACTCATGTCAGAATTTGGCTTCGTTGCGGTCCAGAGAATCCGGCAATCCTCATTTCTTGCCGTTCTTGATACGCTCAACCAATGGGGAGTTGAGTATCGCTATGATGGAAATAAAGCAAATGATTACATTACACTTAGCAGAGTATCTGCGATCCCCACTTCTGTAAAAGTTACACCTATTAAAACCTCAAAAGAGTCACCATTAGAGCAATTTTCAAGCATCTCACCACTTGCGTTTTTGTACCACCTAGGTGAAACATTGGAGGACTCCCGTTCTAAGTCGCTTGCAGTTGACATCATGAACGCAGTGTGGTCTTTTCAACCAGTGTGTCTTATAGCTGAAGCAGGAGATGAATTCTTTTCATTTGCTTGTGGATTTTTTTTAGCCATAATGAAGCGACGTGCTATGAGGGTGCGTCACGGTGTGATGATAGATCTGGTTCCTCGCGCTCCCGAAATAATCACCGTAGATCATTTAAAGCGATTCCTTGGGCAAACGATTGATCTAAATATACAGGGCGAATTTCCGCAATATGGTGCCGTTTACATTCTGCGTGATAGCCCGGATGAGTTTGAAAATGATGAAATAATAGCATTCACGCGTGAATGCTTTATTCCCCATACATACCGTATTAGGGCAAAATACTCAACAACGTCTGGCGATGCACCTCAAGTAGACAGGGCGGCCAACGCTCCTGGCTTTAATTTGATAATTAACTGGATATCAGGATTTGCGGGCACTCTACAACGATCTCAAGCTTTAGTTGAGCAGCAGATTGATTTGTCAAGTCTTTTAGCTGAAGCATCTCAGATCAGAGATGCTTTGTTAGAACGTCAAGCCTTGCGCCCTACAGATAACGCGTTTAGGGCTGGCTTCGAAAGTACAGAACATATGGCACTTAAAAGCGCTTTGTTGAATGGATTGCGGAGGATGTATCCTAGCGAAGCGATTGCAGTCGAAGAGTCTCTTGACCCACGAAAAGATGATACTTTTGCAGATCAAGACCTAGTTGATTTCCCTCGGCGCGATAAACCAGACATTAAAGTAGGAAACACTCTGTGGGTTGAAGTCGAGACCATGCGTGCATTGTCAATGCGCGGCTCAAACCCGTTTTTCGTGCTTGAAACAAAACTGCGACAAAAATTGCCTAATATGAGTAAGGTTCAAGAAGTCTGGCTCATAGTTCCGAATGATATTGCATTGCTGGCAAGTGAGCAATTGGGCGCACTTACACGTAACCTCAATGCTGTGCTTGGATCAAACAAATTGCGTTGTGGTTTTTTGGATATAATTGCGGAATCGCCAGTGTTTCTCACATCGGAAGACATCCTCATGCCAGAGGTAAGATTGTCTGGAGTCTCTTGGCACAGGCCCAATGGAAAACATCTTGATAAACCATTGACATGGGATGACATTGCAGGCTATGGTGATTTGAAAGAACGTCTAAGAGAAGATCTACTCGACCCATTATTATTCCCAGAAAAATATTCTAAACATGGACTCTTTGCTGCAAATGGACTCCTCCTCTATGGATTGCCTGGATGCGGAAAGAGTCTAATTGGACGTGTTTTGGCTGCGGAGACTGGCCTGGTGTGCCGTTTAATTGTGCCAAGTGACATGACAAGCATGTGGTTAGGCG
>RPOO01000121.1 GCA_003857025.1 Methanothrix sp. | reverse complement strand
TGCAGCGCGACCGCGGCGTGGAGTTGAAGACCTCTCCGCCTATAGTTGTATATCGTGAGTCCGTAGCCGGACATGCAGGACCCGTGGAAGGAAAGTCTCCCAACCACCACAACAGGTTCTACATCGAGTTCGAGCCCCTGGAGCCAGGCGTGATCACCGCCCTGAAAGAGGGCAAGATCAGCATGAAGATGGAAGAGGTCGAGCGCAGGAAGCTTCTCATAGAAATGGGCATGGACAAGGAAGAGGCCAAGAGCATTGTTGGCTATTTCGGCACCAACGTCCTGCTCAACATGACCAAGGGTATTCAGTACCTGCGTGAGACAATGGAGCTCATCCTGGAAGGATTCGAGGAGGCTTTGAAGAACGGCCCCATCTCCAGAGAGCCTGCTCAGGGAATAAAGGCCAAGATCATGGATGTCAAGCTGCACGAGGATGCCGTACACCGCGGCCCCGCTCAGGTCATACCAGCCGTCCGGCAGGCAGTTCAGGCAGGTATTCTCATGGCAGACCCAGTTCTGCTGGAGCCCTTCCAGAACGTCTATATACAGGTGCCTCAGGATCAGATGGGTGGAGCCATGTCTGAGATCCAGGGACGCAGGGGAATGATCCTGAACATGGACAGCCAGGGCGACATGATTATACTCAAGGCCAAGATGCCTGTGGCTCAGATGTTCGGATTCTCCGGAGCCATAAGGTCGGCCACTGAGGGCCGCGCTCTCTGGTCCTCTGAGTTTGCAGGGTTCGAGCCGCTGCCACCAAACCTGCTGCTGGACACCGTCAAGCAGATCAGGACCAGGAAGGGCTTGAAGCCGGAGATGCCAAAGCCATCCGATTACCTGAAGGTTGTATAAAGTGCAGCCTTCGAAAAGATTAAACACCAAGCCAGAAATACTGAATAATATGGATAGTGCCAGTTGGAGGAGATAAATTATGGCAGATGCAAAGCCACACCTCAATCTAGCATTCATTGGACACGTCGACCACGGGAAGTCGACTACCGTAGGCAGATTGATGTTTGAGACGGGTGCTGTAGATGCACACGTCATTGATGAGTACAAGAAAGAAGCAGCTTCCAAGGGAAAGGCGACCTTCGAGTTCGCCTGGGTTATGGACAGCTTGAAGGAAGAGCGTGAGAGAGGCGTGACCATCGATATCGCCCATCACCGCTTCGATACCGCCAAGTTCTACTTCACCGTGGTGGATTGCCCCGGTCACAGAGACTTCGTCAAGAACATGATCACCGGAGCCAGCCAGGCAGATGCAGCCGTATTGGTTGTAGCTGTTCCTGACGGCGTCATGGCCCAGACCAAGGAGCACGTGTTCCTGTCGAGGACTTTGGGTGTCAACCAGTTGATCGTGGCCATGAACAAGATCGATGCCACCACGCCGCCCTTCGATGAGAAGAGGTTCAACGAGGTCAAGGAAGAGGTAGGCAAGCTCCTGAAGATGGTCGGATACAAGCTCGACGAGATTCCCTTCGTCCCGGTCTCCGGCCTGATGGGAGACAACCTCGCCAAGCCCAGCGAGAATTTGAAGTGGTACAAGGGTCCAACCCTGCTTGATGCTCTGAACAACCTCAAGGTGCCCCAGAAGCCCACCAACCTGCCGCTGCGCGTGCCGGTACAGGACGTCTACACCATCTCCGGTGTCGGCACTGTGCCCGTGGGCCGTGTCGAGACAGGCGTCATGAGAAAGAACGACAAGATCGTCTTCCAGCCCGCCGACGTGGCTGGCGAGGTCAAGTCCATCGAGATGCATCATGAGGAAGTTCCCGAGGCATTCCCCGGCGACAACATCGGATGGAACGTGCGCGGTGTCTCCAAGAAGGATATCCGCCGCGGCGATGTTTGCGGATCGGTAGAGAAGCCCCCAACCGTAGCCAAGGAGTTCAAGGCGCAGATCGTAGTGCTGCAGCATCCCAGCGCCATATCGGCTGGATACACCCCCGTGTTCCACTGCCATACCGCTCAGATCGCATGCACCCTCACTCAGATCCTGGCCAAGCTGGATCCAAAGACCGGCGCGGTTAAAGAAGAGAATCCGGCCTTCATCAAGGCGGGAGATGCGGCCATCATCATGGTCATGCCCTCCAAGCCCATGGTCATTGAGCCGGTAAAAGAGATTCCACAGCTAGGCAGGTTCGCCATTAGAGATATGGGCACAACCGTCGCTGCCGGCATGTGCATGAGCGTGGTACCACGCTAAACCTTTTTTTGGTGTGAAAACATGCAAAAGGCAAGAATTAGACTCTCTGGCACCAACCCCCTGATGCTGGACGACATATGCACTCAGGTCAAGGGGATTGCCCAGAGAACGGGCGTGCACATGGCAGGACCAATTCCACTGCCCACGAAAAAGATGTCTGTACCCTGCAGGAAGAGTCCTGATGGCGAGGGAACGGCCACCTGGGATCACTGGGAGATGAGAGTTCATAAGAGGCTCATCGACCTTGATGCTGATGAGCGCGCACTGCGCCAGCTCATGAGGATCCAGGTCCCCAAGAACGTGAACATCGAAATCGTTCTGGAAAGCTAAAACAACAGTTTAGGTACTAGGGCTGCTTCCTTGGGAAGATTAGCCCGTTGCCTACATATTCCGCAACTCTACTCCTATTTGTATAGCAATAGTTCCAGCGAGAATCATTTAGCCATAGGGACAAACGTTTCGTGGACTCGTAGTATAGTCTGGATAGAATAGAGGCCTCCGGAGCCTCGGACCCGGGTTCGAATCCCGGCGGGTCCGTCAATTTCATTTTCGGCATCTGCAAATTCGTTTGCATTCTTATCTTTGGTATCCTTCTGGAAACGCCCCATTCTAAATATGTTGGTATCCAAATTATACCAACGAGGGCTTTACATGAAGATCACCGAAGTTAAAAACGAACAGAGCAAAACCAATCCTCACGGCGTGGATGCCCGGAATATCAGCGACACTGAGAGTGCCCAGGTTGTGCATATCACTTTGCAGCCTGGCGAGTCCCTGAAGAAGCATATCACGTCCGTTGATGTCGTGTTCTACGTTCTGGAGGGCCGGGGAGTCGTCGAGATCGGCGAAGAGAAGGCAGAAGCGGGACCGGATACTCTGATCGAGAGTCCTGCCAAAATTCCCCACCGCTGGATCAATGAGAGCAACGCTGCGGTGCGCATCCTGGTTGTGAAGACGCCGCGGCCCAAGGAAGCCACGAAGCTGCAATAGGATTCAATAGTAATTCAATCGTGAATGAAGAACTATCAAAGCTGATGGATAATTTATGTCAATCGAAGATAACAAAGTCATCGTTCGCCGCTTCTTTGAAGTCGGACCGTCCAAGGGCGACCTGTCGGCAGCCGACGAGCTTTTGGCTCCAAACTTTGCCCTGCACACGCCGTTGCCGTCTCCGCCGGGCATTCAAGGCATGAATGATGTGATCACAGCCTGCCGGGCTGCTTTCGAGCATCTGGATGTCACAGTGGAAGACATGGTGGCGGAAGGCGACAATGTGGCGGCCCGCTTCACGGCACGCGGTGTTCATAAGGGCGCGTTCATGGGCTTTGAGCCTGCGGGGAAGAGCGTGACCATAACCGGCATTGAGATATTTCGTGTCGAAAAAGGCAAGATCGCGGAACTGTGGGGCGAGGCCAATTTGCTTGGGGTGATGGGGCAGCTTGGGGGAAAGGATTAAAGTTCTCAATATCAGTGCCATGTGGTCAATCCCACACAGCTCAAGAGATGGACTGCAAGACCTTGTGATGCGTGGTGCTTATTATCTGTAACAAGCTGATAGATTAGAGATCACCAGTAATACCATCACGACTCGCCTTCAGCATCCGAGCTTTTTTGATGGCTTCATGTCACTCTGTGGAAAACCATTTTTCGCGGCTGATTCCGGCGTCTCTTAAGAACCTTGCAAGAAAGTCAACGCTGATATCTTCGCCGTGGTGCGCATTAGGAAGAATTACGGTCTTATCACCTTTTATCATATACGGATGCTTGGTGCCATAATAGGGCCTTTCAGTCCCAGTTGCTTCAGCCGTTTGACCAGATCGGGCCAAGACACGGGAGTGAGCTAGACAACTGCCATCGGCTCCATGGATACGTCTATTGCATTACCATCTATCGATGGGATGCGTAGTCCATGCCTCAACCTTATGGCGATCCATTCCTCGATGGTTTCAATGAGAGCTTTTCGGCAATCCTCAAATGTCTTGCCAGTTGCCCACACGCCTTCCAGGCCGGGTACATGGGCGTAATACGGCTCTGGATTGTCGATAACCTCGTATTCAGCCCGTGCCAAGGCAGCTGCGATATACTCCGAGAACATATTAAGACTCCATTGTATCCTGAATGAATTTAACGTTATCCTGGATGGCTATTCCATGACTTCTTGGTTGACTTGAAATATCATAGAATCATTCCGGGTATGCAACACCAGTCTTGCATGTTACACATCTTCGAATAGATTAAGCCAGAATCAGCCTAAAATGCGATCTTCGCAATGTGTAGCACCCAGTGGGGTCGCGATGGCACGTCTATTTGTGCTCATTCAAGAAAAAGCTTAACTCCATTTGAGTAGGTTCAATAGTAGATGCAGCCAACATGCGATCTTCCAGGTAACGTCGATATCTTCCCAAATCAGGTTGTATGGCAGCTTAATCGGCCTTCCTGCACCAATCTTACGCCATCGCTATGGAGCTACCTTTTCTCGGAAACCGTCACCTTGGCTCGTCCCATTTTATGCATCCTATTCGCCATTTTTATCCTGTGCTCCGCGGCATCGTCGCTCCCATCCGCCCGTCCCGATACCGGCACCTACATCAAAGACGACCTGGACCATGACGGCTACGGCCTGCTCACCATCCACAACAACTGGACCATGGACACCGTGGCCGTGCTGACCGACAAGAAGGTAAGGCCGATGCTTGCGGTCTACCTGCGCTCCAAGGAGACTCTCAAGATCACGGGCATTGAAGACGGGGATTACGGCCTCTACTTCACGGTGGGAAACCTCTGGGATGCGAAGGCCGGGAAGTTCAGCACTGTTTATGGTTATTACCGCTACAACACGCCGCTGGAATTCGAGACGGATGATGTGGGCAGCGAGATCGAGTATTCCGTATTCGAGCTGGACCTTTACGAGGCAGGACGCTCGAACTTTGTGGCCGATCAATTCCAATTCCCCGACCTCAAATCTTGAGGAAGACCGCCTCGATCTCGGAGCGCGGGAGATCCTTTCCTTTTACGCGCATCTTCCAGCGGTGGGTGCGAATGGACTGCGCCTTGAAGTCGCAAAATAGCTGCAAAGCTTCCGCTTCGGTGAAGTAGTGCGTCAACATGCCTTCTCCGCGCCGGAAGGTTCCGCTCTCCACCTCCTCGCCCTGTCCTGCCCGCATGTCGTCCGCTCCGAACTCCCGGAAAAATAGCTGGCCCCCTGCACGCAGCACGCGGGCGGCCTCGCGGGCGAGCGCGCAGCGGGCGGGCAGGCGCAGGTGGCCGGTCACGTGGAAGGCGAAGACGGCGTCGAAACTGTTCTCTTGGAACGGCAGCACCCTGGCGTCGGCCTGGATCAGTCCGGCCTCTGTCGGCGAGGAGCGGCAAAGGCGCAGGGCTTCACGGGAGATGTCGAGGGCGGCAATTCTCCAGTCGCCGGGCATTCCAGCAAGCGTCTTTCCGTCACCGCAGCCAAGCTCCAGGACGACGGAGCCTGCGGGCAGGGCGGGCAGATTCTTAACGGCGCTGCCCCAGAGGCGGCCACGGTTGCGGTAGTCTTTGTCCCAGGCTGATTGGTGAGAGTCCACAGAATTGTGTACGCCGGTCTTGGGCAATATCCTTTGGCTTTGTGAATTGTGAGAAACAGGCATTCCAAATATGGCTCTAAATTTTGTGAAAAAACGCGAGCAAAGAATAAATTTGAGCCAAGAATGCCGGTTGGAAATCTTATGCTAATATCGGATATCTGTCGCGGCGGCTCGATATATTTCGATCGGTCTCTTCTCTTTTGCACTTTACCCGATCTTCTGCTTCGCTTATATCTCTGAGCACTTTATCGGCTTTTTTAATTAATTTGCTCACTCGTCTCTGTCGGTAACTCGTTTTTGCCAACATCTTTTTCACCTTCGCAGTTTTCGCCCGACTCCAATTCTTCCTTCAACTCTTCAATCAATGCCTTAGCTTTACTGAGCTCTTCTTTGTATATTTCTCTTTCCTCATTCGATTGCCGCATGGCATCGATTGTTTCATCTCTTCTTCTCTCAGCCGATGTTGCAGATATTCTGCTGGGAACATAACCGAAAAGATATCCAATTATCGTGGCGACGATCGAATCCAGGCATTCGGCATACTTTATGGCAGCACCTTCGTTCCTAAAGAAGAATCCATAGCTGAGTGCCACGATAAATACAACTACGACAAGAACCGCGACTCCAACCGCAGAAACTTCTCGCAGCGTCGGCCAAGCCGTTAAAAATACATTGAATCTACTTGTATGTTCTTGCTTTAATTCGCATTGCACTTGGCCTACGTCTGGCATATAGCCTCTTTTAGAAAAGATCTAGTATAAAATCTTTAACCTGTTAGTGTGACGGGAGCGAAACGAAATGTTCTGTCATCCAAATGCAAATGGATTCTATATCGGTCGCGTTCCGATGGCTTCCGATGATTATTAGTTCCATGCCGCATCAAACCCTGCCACATGGATATGCTTGACCGCTTCCGCGGCTGCCTGCTCGGCGTGGCCGTGGGCGACGCCCTGGGAATGCCCACGGAAGGCTACACCGCCGATGAGATTCGCACCAAATTCGGCCCGGTTCAGGATATGATGCCCGCACGGGAAGGGCATTTTCATACCGGCCTGATAGCGGGCCAGTTCACGGACGACACCGAGGAGACGCTCATGCTGGCCGAGTCGATTATCGAAGGCTACGGCTTTTCTGCAGAGCGATTTGCCGAGAAGCTCACCGCCTGGGGCACGGCCTGGACGCTGGACGAGAAGCTCAACCGGGGCGTGGGCTTCGCCACGCGGTCCGCTGTGGAGAGCATGATCGCAGGAGCATCCTGGAAGGAGTCGGGCCTGGCCATTCCCACCTGTGGTGCAGCCATGCGAGCCGCGCCCATCGGCCTCCTGTACCACAGCGACCTGAATATCGTGAAGAGCTATGCCAATTTGCAGAGCCTGCCCACTCACACTTCCCCTGCGGCTCGGGCGGGTGCGGTGGCCGTGGCCGTCGGCGTGGCGCTCTCCTTGAAGGGCTTTTCCAAAGAGATGATCTTGAGGAACGCCGCCTCCCAGGCCAGCCGGATCGATGTCGAGTTTGCAGAGCGGCTCCTTTGGATTCTTTCCCTCATGAATCTCAAGCCGGAGGATGCCCTGGGAATAATTCGGAACTCTCCGCTGGCTGCGGAGACCGTACCGGCGGCCTTCTACTGCTTCCTCAGGTTTGAGCCGGAGGCGGGGCTGATCATGGCAGCCGGCAGCGGCGGCGACACCGATTCCATTGCATCCATCGCCGGGTCTTTCTATGGAGCCTATGCCGGCTGTGCCTGGATTCCGGAGCGCTGGCTTTCCGTCCTGGATCAAAAGGACAGGATCGAATCTGCTGCCAGGGGCCTGCTCGATCTTTCCGTTGAGTTCTGCCGCTAGGGCGTTGCGAATTTATATCATAAGCTCGTCGTGATTCTTATGATAGATGTAGGAATTGTCGGTGGATCGGGCTACACCGGCGGGGAGCTGCTACGCCTTCTTGCAAACCATCCCGAGGTCAAAGTAGTTGCAGTCACTTCACGAAAGCTCTCTGGAAAGCCCGTGAGCACTGTTCATCCTCATTTGAAGAGCATTTATTCCCTCAACTTCGAGGCACCGACGGCCAAAGAGGTTGCCGAGCGCTGCGACATCGTATTCACCGCCGTACCCCACGGCACGGCTATGGACTGGGTGCCGGAGTTGCTGGACGCAGGCACCAAGGTCATCGACCTCTCCTCAGACTACCGCCTGCCCGTGGACATCTTCGAGAAGACCTACGGAACGAAGCACCGCGCTCCCAGGGATGCGGTCTTCGGCCTGACCGAGCTTCATCCCGAAGTGGCCAAGGCGAAACTTGTGGGAAATCCTGGCTGCTACCCCACGGGAGCGACGCTCGCCGTGGCACCGCTGGCAAAAGCGGGCCTTGTGGAGAGGGTAGTCTACGATTCCAAGTCCGGCATCTCCGGCGCGGGCGTCGAGCCGACGGAGACCAGCCACTACCCGAATATGGCGCAAAACGTCATTCCCTACAAGCTGACGACGCACCGGCACGTCCCTGAGATCAAGCAGGAGCTGGGGCGGCTCTCGCCCGGCATCAAGGTGAACTTCACGCCTCATGTCGTACCTTCCGTGCGGGGAATCCTGACCACGGCCCATGTCTTCGCCCGCGAGGACGCAGTTGAGACGCTGCAGGACAAGGCGAAGGTGGCGGAGATCTATCGCGAGTTCTACAAGAACGCTCACTTCGTGCGCATGGCCGACAGCATCCCCAAGCTCGCTTCCGTGCGCGGCTCCAACTTCTGCGACATAAGCTTTGAGCCGGAGAAGGGCAGCGACCGACTGGTTGTAATATCTGCAATAGACAATCTGGTAAAGGGCGCATCCGGCCAGGCCATCCAGAACATGAACCTCATGGCGGGATTTGACGAGAGGACGGGCCTCTGGTTCCCCGGCATGTCGCCTTAAGTTAGTTAGTTGGTACAGGTGATCATTGAATGAAAGTCAGAGATGTCATGAATGTCAAGCCCATAAGCGTCCAGGCGGATCAGCCTGTGAGCGAAGCTGCCCAGGTTCTGCGCAAGAACAAGATCAGCGGTATGCCGGTGCTGGATGGAGAGCGATTGGTGGGCATTGTCTCGGAATCCGACCTATTGCGTCTACTATCCGTGGAGGAGGACAGCGGCAATCTCTGGCTTCCCAGCCCCTTCGAGATCTTCGAGGTTCCCTTCCGCGACCTCGTGAAGTGGGAGAAGATGAGAGGCAGCATAGAAGAGATTCCGAAGAAGAAGGTTGCCGATGTCATGAGTCGCAATCTGCACGAGGTCAGACCGGACGACACCGTCGAGGAGGCAGCGAGCATCATGACCCGCCACCGCATCAACCGCTTGCCGG